>JAGQIY010000339.1 GCA_020430865.1 Myxococcales bacterium | reverse complement strand
TCGCTCACCTGGCGCAGTTCGTCCTGACGGTCCGTCGCGAGCTTGTGGATCTGCAGCGCCTCCGCGACGATCTCGCGCACGGTCATGCGCGGGTTGAGTGACGAGAACGGATCCTGGAAGACGATCTGCATGCGCCGCCTGAGCGGGCGCATCTGACGGCTGCCCAGGTGGGTGATGTCCTGGTCATCGAACTTCAAGCGACCGCTGGTGGGCTCGATCAGCTTGAGCAAGCAGCGCCCCAGGGTGCTCTTCCCGCAGCCGCTCTCACCCACCAGGCCCAGCGTTTCCCCATGTCGCACGAAGAGCGATACCTGGTCGACTGCCCGCAGCAGCTTCGTGCGGCCGAACAGACCGGTCTTCACGGGGAAGTACTTGGAGATCCGATCTGCCTGCAGCAGCGGCTTGCGCTTGACGTCGGCGCTCGTCGCTCCGGGCGCGGGGTGGTCCGGCGTCGAGTCGGCGGCTTCCGGCTGTGCATTCTCTGGCGCCGAGTGCAGGGGCGCGCTGGGATCCGGAGACTCGCGATCGTCAGTCATCGCGCGCTCCTGTCCCGTTCCCGTCGGGCGCGACGTCGTCCCCACTGCCCGTCCGCGCGGAGGGCAGCCCGGGATTGAAGAAGCAGCGACTAGCATGCCCCGAGGAAACGGGGAGCAGGTCGGGTTCCTCTTCTTCGCAGCGCTTGAACTCCGGGCCGCCGTCTCTGCGCAGGGCGCAGCGGGCCGCGAAGCGGCAACCCTTGGGGAGCTCCGCGAGGCTCGGGACGACGCCTTCGATGGTGTTCAGTCGTGGAGGGCGCTCACCACCGCCCATGGGAGGAACGCTCGCCAACAGGCCGCGCGTGTAGGGGTGCTGAGGCGCGCGGAAGAGCTCCTTGACCGACGCGTTCTCGACCACGCGGCCCGCGTACATCACCACGACCCGCGAGGCGAACTCGGCCACCACCCCCAGATCGTGCGTGATGAAGACGATACTCATCCCCAGCTCGCCCTGCAGCCGTCGCAGCAGGTCGAGGATCTGGGCTTGGATCGTCACGTCCAGCGCCGTGGTCGGCTCGTCCGCCAAGAGCAGCGCTGGCTCGCAGGCCAGCGCCATCGCGATCATCACGCGCTGGCGCATGCCGCCGGAGAGCTGGTGAGGGTACGAGTCGACCCGGGACTCCGGTGAGGGGATCCCCACCAGCTTCAGGAGCTCGACCGCGCGCAGCCTGGCCTGCCTCCGCGAGAGCTTGCGGTGCAGGCGTAGCACCTCCCCGATCTGCGAACCCACGCTGTACACTGGATTCAGCGAGGTCATCGGCTCCTGAAAGATCATGGAGATGCGGGCGCCGCGCACGCTGCGCATGTCCTTCTCACTGAGTCGCGCCAGGTCCTGCCCCTGGAACACCAGCTCTCCACTCTCGATTTTGCCGGGGTGAGGCACGAGTCGCAGCACGCTGAACGCCGTCATGCTCTTGCCGCAGCCGCTCTCACCAACGATGGCCAGCGTCTCGCCCTCACCCACCTCGAAGGAGACGTCGTCGACCGCAAACACCTTTCCGGATTCCGTGGGGAAAGATGTTCTGAGGTGCTTGACGCTGAGTAGTGCCTCGCTCATCGACCGCTCGCCTCCGCTGCTCGCGGCGCCGCGAAATAGACCTCGAGCAGCGGAGCGCGGCCCGCTCCGAAGCCCGTCGCATAGACCTGCGGTTGACCCGCACCCGAGCTGCTCCGCAAGACGATGCCGTGGGTCGTGCCCTGGTTGGCGAGCCAGCGCCGCACCAGCGCCGTGACATCGACGCGGAGCGGCAAGGGCGAGCGCGCGATCCCGTCGCTGGAAGGGCGAGCCGCCTTCGGCTGGTGGATGTAGTCCACGCGGTCGTTCCAGGGCTCGACGAGGCGCCAGGCGGAGACGCTCGCGTCGTTCGTCCCCTGGGCGGCGTCGGGCAGGGGGAACAGCAGCAAGAACGCGCGGCTGACCGCGTCGGCCTCGAGCGCCGGCAGGTCGAAGTCGAGCAGGTAGACGTCATCGGCGCGCCCTCCGAAGTGCACCGCCACCGCGCCGGCCTCAGGTTGTCGTCCCTGGCTCAGCACCTGCCAGCGGCTCGGCTCCAGGGCGACTCGCTCGGTCTGCGGAGCCACTGGCTCCCCTCCAGCGCGGACACAGGTGTTCGCGAGGCACTCATAGCCCGTGCCGCACGCGGTACTGACGCAGGGACGGGGCCCCGACGCGCAGCTCAGCGTGAGTGCGGCGCTGGCTAGCGCCGCCCGCGCGCCCCAGCGGGTGACCCGGGTGGCGATGACGGGGTGAGTGGCCTGTCCCTGCACGCGCGAACCGTATACCAGACCTTGCGCCTGCTGGCCGAGCCCTTGCGGGCTCGGCCTCAGCGTCGACCCCGACGGCGCTGAAGCAGGATTTCGGCGGCGGTGAGCGGACGTGCGCCGGTCTGGCCTGCTGGCTTGCCTGGGCTCGAGGCCCGAGAGAAGTGTGGGACGCTCGCTGGCGCTGCCTCTTCCCCGGTCGGCTTCACAGCGCCACCCGGCGCTGGTGGGGCGGATCGGGCTGGCTGAGTGCGAGACGGCGACCTCGCCGGGGCTCTCGGCTGCACCGCGGTGGGCGATGCCGGCCCGGCTGTCTCTTCGCTCGAGCGGGTGCGACCGTCGCTCTGGGCTTTGCGATCCAGGAGCGCGCCCAGGGTCGGCTTCGGGGTCGGCTTCGTTTCCACGCGGGAATCCAGCTGACGCTTCCTCCGCTTCAACCGGGCCGGGAGTCCGCTCAGCCACTCGGGCAGCGCAATGCGCCGAGCGCCGACTCCCGTCAGCAAGGTCAGGGCCGCGATCCAGATCAGGATACCGTCGATCGATCGGTAGGCGAAGCGGCGGGACTCGCGGTCGTTGAAGATGCCCGCCAGGGTGTCTCGGGTCTTGCCGCCGCTCATCTCCGCGATGCGGCTGAGCAACGCCCGATCGCTGCCGGTTGGCCTGAGCTCTTCACCGTGAGTCAACACCGCGCCCGTGGTGCCTACCGGATCGCCAGTGAGCTCGTCGACGGCGGTCGCGATGTAGGCTCCCGGAGTGTCCAGCGGGACACTCGCGGCGTACGCCCCAGCGCCCGTAGCCTCCAGCGCCACTTCCTTGCCGAAGCCCTCGGGACCTGCGACCCGCACCTTCAGGCGCCGAAAGCTCTCGGTGCGGCCATCGTCGTCGACGACCGTCGCCCGCAGGTGCAGCTCCCCCCCGCCAGCGTCCGCTTCGAGTCGGACTCGCGGGTCATCCCCGGCGCGGGTGATGTCACGGGCGAGCTGCGCGAAGAGCTTCTGAGCACCGTCCCAGTTGGTCCAGCCCGATCCCCAGCGGTCCTTGTAGTCGCTGGTGAACACCGCGCTGCGCCCCACGCCCACGGACCAGGTTGCCATCACCGGATCGCCCTCGGGACCATCCAGGAGCACCTGGGCGCGGCCCTTTGGGATGGTGACGACGTAGCCATCGAGGCTCGGCATGCTCGAGAAATCCACGCCGCGCGTCGGTGGCGCCATCAGGCGTACACCCGGGGTGAAGGTCGTCTCGTTGATCGCCGACCGCGCGGCGAGGATCGTCTCCTGGGCAAATACCGCGGGGAGACGCGAGGCGTCTTCGATCAGGTAGAAGCGACCATCACCCAGCTTGCTCATGTGCTCGAGCGCGGTGACGTCCGAGCCTCGACCGAGGGCAACCACGCTGGTCGTGATGCCTGCAGCCTTCGCGCCGCTGACCAACGAGAACGCGTCCGTCTTCTCCTCGGCGTCGCCACCGTCCGAGAACAGCAGCACGTGCTTCAGCGCCACCTTCTCCAGGCGGATCGCCTTGTAGGCTTCCTTGAGGCTCAGGTCGATGTAGATGCCGCCGCCTCCTGGTCCCACGCTGCGGATCTTCTTGGTGATCGTCTTCTTGTCCACCACGGGGCCGATGGGAAGCGTCCAGCTCACCGCCGTGTCCACGTGCATGACCCCCAGGCGGTCGCCTCCACCGAGCAGCTCGGCGGAGCGCGCGGCGGCCTCGTTCGCGAGCTCGAGCTTGGTGTTCTTGCCGACGCTCATCGCCATCGACCCGGAGTAGTCGATGATGATCACCTCGGCGAGGGTCGCTCGCTTGCGCTCCTGCTTCAGGTCGAACGAGACCGGGCTCACCTCTTCCACCGGCGTCTTGCCGAAGCCCCCCGGGCCGAGGCTGCGGTCTCCGCCCATCAACAGCAGCCCGCCGCCAAGGTCCCGCACGTAGCTTCCGAGCGCGTCCAGCTGCAGCTGCGACAGGTCGTGAGCCGGGATGTCGCTCAGCACGACGACGTCGTACGCGGCGAGCCCCGAGATGTCTGCGGGCGTCTGTGACGTGCCTGCAATATCCACACGGAATGCAGCGTTGCGTAGCGCGCGCGCGAGGGGGTCAGCCTTGCCAGGGTCGCCTTCCAGGATCAAAGCCGCGGCCGGACCTCTCACGCGAACGAAGGCCGACCCCGAGTTGTCCTCGGCGGCCTCGTCGTGCTTGGGGTTGGCGGCGCTGATCTTGACGTCGAAGCGGTGCAAACCTGGGCCTGGTGCTTCCTCCCGGAGCTGCACGACGTCCTCGCCCTGCTTGACGGAGACGCTCCCGCTGCGCACGAGCTTGCCGTCCTTGTAGATGTCGAGCTTGAGTTCGGAGTCCTGGGTGGCCTGGGTCACCACGCGCAGACTCAGGGGTTCGCCTTCGCTGGCACGCGAGGCCGTGCGCACACCAACGACGCGCACGTCGGGCACCACGCGCTGGTCCAGGGGGACGACGTCGACGGGGATCTCCGCCGCGACGGCCGCCGCCGCGGCGTCCATCGCGTCTCCCTTGGTGGCGACCCCATCACTGAGCACGACGATGCGCGCCGCAGCATCTGCGGGCACCTCCGCGAGCGCGCGTCGAATCGCCGCCCCGATGTCCGTGCCGTCGCGACCGAGCTGGACCTCCTGTGGGGCGGGGAGGCGGGTCTTCGGGCGCAGCGGGTCTTCGATCGCCGCGGTCGAGGCGAAGGCGAGCACCCCGATCCGGTCGTCCTCTCGCATCCCGACCTCGGCCGCTTGTAAATCCGCGCGGATACGACTCGCGGCGTCGGGGACGAGGTCGATGCTGCGGCTCTTGTCCACCACCACCAGCACCGCCAAGCGGTCGAGCGGCTTGCCGAACTCCACGCCCAGCGCCGCCAGGGCCGCCGCGATCGCGGAGGCGCCGATCAACAGCTCGGTGAGCCAGCGCCGTACGGGATGCTGTCGCGCGCTCAGCGCCGTGAGCCGGATGGCGATGAAGCTCAAGGCGAGCGCCGCCACCAGGCTCAGCATCGGACGTTCGAAGCGGACATACCGCTCGGGCACCGCGCCCGCCCACACCAGACCCACGTACAGCGCGGGCAGCAGCCCCAAGACCTGCAGGGCGAGCAGCACGGGACGGCGCCCAAGCGCCCGTCGGCGTAGCGCGAACCACAGCCAGGCGAGTCCTGCCAGGCTGCCCACGGTCAGCGCGACGCCTGGCAAGTACTGCAGCACCGCGGGAGGCATCAGCTGCTCCCCCCGCGCTGCGGAGTCAGTGGTCGATCCAGGTCGCGGCGCCTGGGAGCGTGCGGCGTGGCGGGCGCGCGGGCCTTCGGCTTGCGCGTCAGCCACCAGGCATCGAACCCCAGAAGCGCCAGCGCGAGCAGCGCGAGCAGCCAGGTCCAGGTGGTGAACGCCTCGGTCGCTCGTTGCGCGCCCTTGAGTTCTCCTCCGCCTGCCAGCTTGGGGAGCTCTCGCGGCCGCGTGTCGCTCTCCGCGCGGCTGGTCAGGTTGGCAACCGCGAGCACGCTGCCCGGCCGCCCCTGGGTCCAGGACGCATGATAGAACCCGGCCCGCGCCACCTCGGGCACCACCGCGAGTCCGACCTTGGTCTGCACCTTGAACTCATCGCCCGAGGGTGGAACCACCGAGACCTCCGGCACGTTCGGGGGCACGCGAAGTCGAAGCGGTGATCCGGTCGGCGTGGCGCCAGTGACGCCGCGCGCGCGCCCAGCGCGCGCCTGCTCGACCAGGTTGCGAATGAAGAGCACGAAGCTCGCCTTCAGCGGCCAGTTGCTCTCACCGACGTCGAAGGCGATCAGCGTTCCGTTGCGCCCCGGCAGCGGCAGATCGCTGATCAGTGTCCCCTCCCGGCTTCGCACCAGCGAGTCCCGGTCGCCTTGGACCTCGAGCTTGTGCGCCTTGGAGATGCTCACGCCGTCGAGTGTCAAGAAGCGGAGGCGTGGATCGCCCTCGTTCCAGGAGGTGATCATCGGTTCTTCGATGTCTTCACCGACGATCACGCGATGGCACGGGCCCTTGGGCGGGTTCAGCACCAGCAGATCTCCCGCCGGTAGTTCCGTGGGGCATGCGCCGTCGACGACCACCAAGGAGTCCGGTGGGATCTCCGCGCTGGCGAGCGAATCCGGGCTGCTGCCGAGCAGCTCGACATCGGGGTCGGCCTGCAGCGCGCGCTTGACCCAGGGGTTGGCCGTCTTGGGCACCAAGACCACCGGCAGCTTTCGGCTGCCTGGCACCCGCCCATAGGCTCGGTCGTCCACTGGCAGCGCGTCGCCGGGGCTGATCTCGAACTCGAGCCCAGTGCCCCGATCGCCGGCCGTGGGCTCGAAGGTCAGCACCACCGGTGTGCTCTCCCCAGGCTCGAGCCTCAACTTCCGAGACGCCAGCGGCTCCTTGACATTCCGTTGCCGCAGGGTAACGAATATGTCGCGGGCCGAGGAGCCGAAGTGGTTGACGACGGCGAAGGCCTGGACTTGATCGCGCTTGGTCGCCGGATCGACACCCAGCCGCACGTCCACCCGAGTGATGCCTGTGTTGTCGATGGGCTCGCCAACCTTGATCACATCCAGCGGCAAGGCTGCGCTGCTCAGGCCCTGGGGGTCGGCCAGCGCAGCGTCGGTGATCAGCACGATGCGCTTGTCGCCCTTCAGCGAGCGCAGACGATCGGTCGCGAGGGCGAGGGCGTCGGAGAGCTTGCCTTGGACCTCACGTACTTCGAGCTTGTCCACCGCTGCTTCCAGGCGGCGCTTGTCGCGGTCGAGCGGTGACGCGACCTTGGCTTCGGCACCGGCCTCGATCACGACCGCGTCGGCGCCGGGCCCCAGAGAACGCACGACCTGGGCCGCCGCCTCGTGAGCTTCTGCCATGCGCGTGGTGTCTCCACTCTTGGCGGCCATCGACGCGCTGGTGTCGATGACGAGGGCCACGTGATCTCCCGCTATGGCGCCGCCGCGCGTTGCAGGGGAGGCGAGCGCCAAGGCCAGCAGGAGCAGCGCCAGCGCTTGCAGGATCAGCGGGAGCTGGGCCACCAAGCGCTTGAACGGGCTGCGCGCGAGCAAGTCCCGCTGAGCCTCGCTCCACAACCACGTGCTCGGCACCGCGAGGCGCTGGCGTTTCACCTTGAGGATGTACAAGGCGATCAGCGGCACCAAGAGACCCGCCAGGGCCAGCCCCCAGGGGCTCCTCAGCTCCACTGGGTCGTCTCCCCGAGCCTGGCGTAGCTCGCGTCACGGTCGAGGAGAATGTCGGCGATCAGTGCATCGAAGCGAGCGAAGCCATAGGCGCTCAACGTCTCCGCGTTGCTGCTCGCTATGCGTGCTCTGAGCGGCTTCTGGTCGGGGCGCGGCAGGTCCTCCAGCGAGAAGTTGTCCAGGTCGATGAAGTGCGTGCCCTCCGCCGGGCCCTGGCGCATGCGGTCCAGGACCGCGCGCCGCACGAGCTGGATGGTCGGATCGGGCGAGCGCCGGATGTATGGGATGAGCCGCTCGGGTGCGTCGCTGGTGCGCAGCGCGCGGGGGTGAAACGCAGCCGCGGCGAAGGGCACCGCCCCGAGGGGCCACTGGGCCTCGTCAGCTTCACGTAGCTCCGCCACGAAGCGCTCGAAAGCACGCAAGTCGAGGGGAAGCTGGGGGAAGATCAACAGTGCGATCTCGATCTCTGGCATCGCCTCCAGCTCGCGGATGGCTCGCAGGCTGAGCTGGGACTCGGCGCTTCGCTGCAGCAAGACGCGCTCCGTGACGCGACCCTCGAGACGCGCGCGCTCCGCCCAGGGGCAGAGGTTGAGAGCCTCGACCACCTCACGCTGGTAGCGCCGGTACACGCGCAGCGCCTCTGCCTCGAGCTCCGGCACTAGTCGCTCTCCCGGGTGACGAAACGCCGCACCACGGCTTCGAGAGGTTCGTCGGTCACCGCACGGAGATAACTGGCGGCGTGCCGTCGCGCCCAGCCCCTCAGTTCCTCGATCAAGCCGGTGAGGCGTGCGACGTAGGCGTCCACGGCAGATGCGTCCAGGGTCAGCTCGACGCTCTGACCCGACTCCGAGTCGACGAAGGTGTAGTCCCCCTCGAGGTTTGGTTCGAGCTCTTCGCGGCTCAGCACCTGCAGCAGACACACGTCATGTCCCTGCGCTCGCGCTCGTCCGAGCGCTTGGAGCACCGGACCTGCGTCGTAGAAGTCGCTCACCACCACCAGCAGGCCAGGTCTGCGGCTGGTGAGCAGCGCCTGTTCGACGCTGCGAGTGAGATCGACCGCGCCCGTCGCCGAAACTCGCGAGAGCTCGCGCAGCAGCCCGGCGAGCGCGCTGCGCCCGCGCTTCGGTGGGCCGACTTGATTGAGCCCCGGGCCGCGCCCCTCCTGGCCGCCGGCCACCAGCACCTGGGCGCGTTGGGAACCTGCCAGCGCCAGGTAGCCCAGCGCGGCGGCTAACCGGCGAGCTACCTCGAGCTTGCTGGGATCACCGAACCCCAGGCTAGCCGAGCCATCGATCAGCAGCCGGAGGATCACGTCTTCTTCCGCGCGGAACTGCTTGACGACCGGTTCGCCGGTCCGAGCGTACGCTAGCCAGTCGATGCGGCGCAGGTCGTCGCCGGGCGCGTAGGGCCGGTGCTCTTCGAACTCCGCCGACCCTCCGCGTCGCCTCGAGACTCGTTCTCCGCTCGCACCCGAGCGCGCGCGGATCTCCAAGCGTCGCCGCAGCGCTTCGAGTTCCGCGATGAACTCGGGGGTCAGCAGATCAGGCGCCGCACTCATGTGCCTCGCTTGTCGTCGTCCGGTGGACTGTCCACGGCCTCCGGGAGCCGTTCGGTGGCGGGGCCAGTGCTCTCGGGTTCGGCGCTCTGGGCATCGGTGGCGGTGTTCGAGGCTGGTGAGAAGGTCGCGTCCACGCTCGGCGGAGCGGGCTCTGCGGCGGCCTCGGCTTCCGCCTCCTCCAGCGCGCGGTCTTCCTCTTCGAGCACCGCCTCCAGTCGGGCCTGTGCCTCATCGTGCTCGCGCACGGCCTTCTTGGTGCGAATTCCGGCAGCAGTGAACAGGGCGAGCCCGAGGATCGCCCACCCCGCCGAACAGGCGATGCCCGCTGCCAAATAGCTCTGGAGGTCGGCGGACGAGCGCGTGATCTCGTCGATCATCACGAAGACGTAGGTGGGAGACGGTGCCGCGAGGATCAGCGCGCTGTCTGGATCCGAGAGCGCCCCGCCGATCGCCATGACGATCCATGGGCCAATCATCGCCAGCAGTACGGCGACCAACGTCAGCACTCGAGGGGTGGCGCTACCCGTGGAGCGTGAGCGCATCCACGACACGAAGCCCACGGTGAATACGAAGAAGCACACGGCGTAACCCGTGAACACGAAGAGCGCCGTCATCTTCTCATCGAAGCGCGACGTGCTCCACATCATCTCACCGATCAGGCCCGCCAGACACGTGAGCACCATGCTCCCCACACCGAAGGTCAAGAGCAGCGAGCTAGCTTGCATGACCCCTGGCCCAAGGTAGCGCTTGAGCTTGCTGATCCCTCGGCGTTCCCAGTGCACGCGCACCCGGCGCGAGGGGCCGAGTGGCTCACCGGCAAAGACCATCGCCACCAAGAAGTAGAACACCAGCTGCAGGCCGATGCAGACCAGCGCGGCGGGCGCCTGATTGTTCCTGTCCACCGCGAACACCGCCACCCAGCTGGCCAGCGCCGCGCCGGGACCAGCCACGAGAAACCAACGTCGCAGGCCAGACGAGCGGTCTTCGCTCGGTCCGGCCATGTTGGCGACGGTCGTCTCGTACAGGAACCAGGCGGGGATCGCGACCAGCGCGATGGGGATGATGATCAGGAACGCGACGTAGGCGAAGCCGAAATCCGCGCGCACGTAGGCGGTGGGAAGCCAGACCGGCGGCCCCTCGGGCACTCCGGGCCAGAGGTCGTGGACACCGTCGCTCAACACAGGGCCGCCAAAGACGTAGGCCAGGATCGAGAGCGGGAACGAGATGATGAGGGTCACCAGAATCGCCGCCGCCGAGCTATTGAAGCGCGACGAGAGACTCAGTCCGAACGCGACGGAGAGCACCGCGATCCAGAACAGGAGCAGGAATGCGGCGAGCACTTCGGTCGCGGTCACGCCGCCGAACAGGAATGGCAGCACACCGACCGGCGCGAGCATCACCACGTACATCGAGATGTACGAGAGCGCCGCGAGGAACTTGCCGCGGGTGATGGTCTCGGCGCCGAGTCCGGTCAGCAGCAGAGCGTGCCAGGTGCGGCCGCTGCGCTCGCTGGCGATGGTGCTGGCGGCTACCGCCGGACCGACCCAGGTCACGACCGCGAACGCGAGAGAGAAGTAGGTGTGAAACAGCACGTTGCCGACCTTCGCCGGTTCCGTGCTGACGCTGGCGATGCCGCCGATGGAGCACATCAAGAGCGCGATCACCGCGGTCAAGCTGGCGAGGATCAGCGGCGTGCGGCTCAAGCGCGCGGCCTGACGCATCTCGCGCATCCACACCGGGTTCGGCTCGTAGCGCATGCGACGCGCTCGGTGCTTCGCGCGCTCGAAGCGCGTGGAGGTCGGCGGGGGAGCCGGTTCGGCGTGTAGCCCGGTCTGCGCGCTCATTGCAGATCTCCCCGGGTGTACTCGAGGAAGATGCGCTCCAGCTCGTTGCGCTCGGGCTCGACGCCCACCAGCATCACGCCGTGGCCGACCAGGTGGCGCACGACGTCGGCGACGAAGCGATCACCACCCGTGTGGGAGATCACGACTTGCCCTCCGCTGGTCGCTTCGACTCCGACCACCCCGCCGCCACCTTCCACCAGCGGGATCACCTGCCGCGCGTCACCGAGCACTCGCAGCTTGAGGCGCTTGGTCGCCGTGCCCGGGATCGCCGCGCCTCCCTGCGTCGCGCGGGCGCTCACTGCGCTTGCCGACGGAGCGCTGGTGGCAGCGATCGGGGCGCTCCCCGCGGCGCCTGGCACCGAGTGGCCGTGGGCCGCCGCGTGGCGTCGGGCCTCCAGGCGCTCTGCGATTTCACCGATCGGGCCGGCGATCACCAGCTGGCCCTTCTCCAGAATCCCCACGGAAGTGCATACATCGGAGAGCTCCGTGAGGATGTGGCTAGACAGGAACACTGTCTTGCCGAGCTCTCGTAGCTCGAGCAAGAGATCGCGGATCTCGATGCGCGCCCTCGGATCCAGGTCGCTCGCCGGTTCGTCGAGGATCAGCACCTTGGGATCGTGCAGCAGGATGCGCGCGAGCTGCAATCGCTGCTTCATACCCTTGGAGAGCGCCGACACCAGCCGCGTCTGCAGGTTGCCGAGATCCGTGAGTTCGATCACCGCGTCAACGACGTCTATATTTTCTACCCGGAAAGCATCGGCGAAGAACTCGAGGTACTCCCGCACGCTGATACGGTCGTAGACGCCGGCGTGGTCGGGCATGTAGCCGATGATCTTGCGCACCTCGTCCGGGTCGATGGCCACGTCAATGCCGTCGATCTCCACGCGGCCGGCCATCGGTTCCAGCAGCGTCGCCATGATGCTGATGGTGGTGGTCTTGCCGGCGCCGTTCGGGCCGATGAAGCCGAAGATCTCTCCGTGGCCGACCTCGAAGCTGACGTCGCGCAAGACGTCGAAGTTGCCGTAGCGATGCCAGAGATGTCGCACCCGGATGGCGGGAGGCGCGTTGGGAGTGGCCTCGAGTTCCCGCTGCGCGAGCATCGAGGGATCGCCGCTCATGGGTCCTCCGATTGACTGAGTCATGGCGCGCCTCCCCAGCCAAGGACGCGGATCAGCACGCGATCCGACTCGAGCTTGAGCCCAGAGTCGGAGGTCTTGCCCTCGCCGCCATCGAGCTGAGCCAGCACGACGGGGACGTCATCAGGCCACCAGTCGAGGGAAGGGACGCTGTCGTCCAGGGCCTTCCAGGCGACGGGCGCGCCGTCGGTGTCCCTGGCCATTTGCTTTGGGAACGACTCGCTTCGCAGCTCGCTCTGCCAGGACAGCTTGCCCGCGACGCTCGAGCCCGTTCCAACTCGTGGGGGCAGCGCGGCGCCATCCGCGTAGTGCAGCGTGGCGCCATCGGCCAGGCGAGGGAAGTAGCGGGCGGGCTGTCCAGGTAGCTTGACGACGACCCCGACCAGGTCACGCGCGAGGCGGTTGGTGACATCGGCGCCGCTGGCGGTCGGCACCACGCTCAGTCCTCCTCCGATGTCCGTGAGGTCGTCCTCCCGCACGACGATGGTCTGCCAAGGCTTGCCCTCGATGCCATCGATGCGCACGCCATCTCGCTCAACCACCAGCTCCCGCTCGGCCTGCGAAGCGTCATAGCCCGCGAGGTCGAGCACAGCCTCTCGTGAGGAGCCGTTGACCGACAGGCTGCGAGTGCTGGAGTCGTAGAAGCCGCGGAAGCGTGTGATCGGCGCGCGAGTCATGCCCGCGCCGGCCTCGATCAGGCTGAGGTGACGCGCGCGCCCGCTGACGCCCTTGGCCGCGACCCCGAGCAGGATGATCAGCACCGAGGTGCCTAGCGCGTACAGCGGCAGACGGGTGAAAGCGCGCAGCGGCTTCCCCGCCTTTGCGGAGCGGAAAAAATTCACCGGGCCGGCGACCACCGAGTAGGCGAGCAGCAGCAACGCGGAGATCACCACGGTCCAGCGGGTACCCTCGTTGGGATCGAGCTGACGCCGGATGGAGTCGCCACGGCGCTCGTCCAGGGAGCGCATGGCATGGGGGAAC
Organism: Myxococcales bacterium; assembly: GCA_020430865.1. Next base: position 22,256 of record JAGQIY010000339.1, on the reverse strand, counting down.
ACCTGAGTATCCCGCCGATTCCACGCATGGCGCATCAGGTCCTGTACCTTCAGCTGCACCCACTCGTCGTCGACCTCGGGCGATCGCGTTGCGTCGAAGGCCAGCACGTGCACCTCGCCGAGGCCGTAGCTCGCGGCGCTACCCCAGGGGCTCGCCCGCAAGTTACCCCCCGAGTACACCGCGAGTTCTCGCACCGTGGTGGGGCTCGGAGTCGCGGGTTTCTCCAGCAAGCCCGCTCGCGAGCCGTAGCTGTAGCTGCTTCCGCTCGGCAGCTTGAAGCGCGTGGTCAACTGCAGCTCACGCGGCGCTTCCCCTTTGCTGAGCTCGCCTCCCACCAGGCGCGGCAGCGGTCCGACGCGCATGTCCTCGGGGCGGGTGACCACGACCGCCAGCGCGCCTCCCCCCAAGACCCAGTCGGAGATCGCCGTCAGACGGGCTCCGCTGAGCTTCGCCAAGGTCTCGCTCCTGGCCAGGACCAGCGTGGCGCTCGCGTAGCCCGCGGCGCGAGTCGGAAGTTGTAGCTCGCCCTTGGAAATCGCAGGCGTCCCGACCGCAACCAGCGGATCCCCCGAGCTGGCCCCCCAGGCCTTGTCCTCGGCGTACATCCCCTTGCCGCGGATCCCCGGGGCAATGCGGCTCGGTTGATCGAGGTCGATCAGCAGGGGGTTCAGGGGCAACGGGGAGCCGATCTCCAGCTGCGCCAGGATGACCCCCGACTCCGCGAAGGCGGTCAGCGTCATCTCCGGACTGCCGCTGTTGAAGCCGTGGGTCGGCAGCTCGATGCTGACGCGGCTCTTGGCAGCGACGGAGATCGGCGCTCGCACCTTGAACTCGCGGTTCGCGTAGGTCGCCTCGGTCTTCAATACCAGCTCGCCCTCGACGGGATCGTCGGTGACGTTCTCCAGCGTGACCGACACGCTGAACCAACCTTCCACCGCCGGGGTGCGATCGCCGAGCGTCATCGTCCCGGTCATGATCAGGGTCGGGGGAGGGGCCGAAGCCAGCGGCGCGCCAGCGTCCTGCGCGAGCACGCCGGGGGCGGCGAGCAGGCACGTCAGGCACGCCGCGAGCCACAGCAACGCGCGGCCTATCCAACGCGGAAACGAACTCACCGCGCCGCGACCGCCTGTTGAACCGGTTCGGGCCGCGACGGCACCGCGCTCAGCAGCTCACGCACCACGTCGTCGGTGGTCACCCCGTCCGCCTCGCCCTCGAAGGAACGGATGATGCGATGACGCAGCACGGGCAACGCGACACGCTGGATGTCGGCGAAGGCCACGTGTGCACGTCCCTCGAGCAGCGCCACTGCCTTGGCGGCGAGCACCAGCGACTGCCCCCCGCGCACCCCGGCGCCGTAGCGGACCGCACGAGAAACGATCGGCGGCGCTCCAGCGCTCTCGGGGCTGCTGGCGCCGACCAATCGTGCCGCGTAGCGCACCACGGGCTCGGCCACGGCGACGTCGCGGCAAAGCGCTCGCAGATTCAGCACGTCCGCTGAGCCGAGCACCTGGGACGGCGCGCTCATGGCGTGCCCCGTCGTGCGGGTGAGGATCCCGGTCAGCTCGTCCTCGCTGGGGTTCGGCACCATCACCTTGAGCAGGAAGCGATCGAGCTGCGCTTCCGGCAGCGGATAGGTTCCCTCCATTTCCAGGGGGTTTTCCGTGGCCAAGACGAAGAACGGCTCGTCGAGTTTGTGGCGCGTGCCGGCGATGGTCACGGCATGTTCTTGCATCGCCTCGAGCAACGCGCTCTGTGTCTTGGGTGTGGCGCGGTTGATCTCATCCGCGAGGATCACCTGACCGAAGATCGGACCTTTGTGCAGCTGGAAGCGACCGGTGACGCCACCCGTCTGGTCCGTCACCAGCACGTTGGTGCCAGTGATGTCGCTCGGCATCAGGTCGGGCGTGAACTGGATGCGGCTGAAGCCCAGGTCCAGGCAAGAAGCGAGCGTCCGCACCAGCAATGTCTTACCAAGACCCGGCGCGCCCTCGAGCAGCACGTGACCTCCGGCGATGAGTCCCCACAAGGTTTGGTCCACCACGTCCGACTGACCGACGATCACGGTTCCGATCGCGTCGCGGAGGCGGCTAGAAGCGTCCCTGGCAAAGCTCAGGCGAGCTTCCAGATCCGTAGGTTCTGCTTGGGTCATTGCTCCAGACGGTAGCAGGGGTTGAGCGGTTTCTACGGCTCGAAGTAACGTCCGACTTGCTCCCGGTATTCTTCCGGGACCTCGGAGCGCTCGACGCCTCCGATCTCCTGTGGCGCAACCTTGCCGAGCGCACCGCTTCCCTTCTGGTTCGCGGTCTCACCCGCGCCGGACGAGCTCGAGCGTCCCAGCGTCGCGCCGTGCAAGCCACCGCCTTTGTTCCATTTCGTGCCGGCCTTGGAGCGCAGGTCGCCACCCTCGACGCGATCCGTGCTGCCCTCGTGGTCACCCTCACCTTCGTCGTGATCGCTCCCGGGACCGCCCTTGCCCTTGCCCTTGCCTGGGTTCTTCCCCGCGCCCTTGCCGGCTCCGGGCTGCTTGCCGCTTCCCGCGCCGGGCTTCGAGCCCGGCTCGTTGCCCGCACCGGGGTTTCCTCCCGGCACCGGTGCGGGCGCCCCGAGGCCCTTCTGCGCCTCGCCTCCACCGCGCTCGGCGTCGTCGAGGCCCTGTTCGCGCTGGGCGTCCCCGCTGCCGGGGGGTTGCCCTAGCTCCTTGAGCGCCTCCGCGAGCTTCTTGCGGGCTTCGGGATCCTTCAGCGACTCCGCCAGGTCCTTCATCTGTTCCGGGCTCATCGCGCCGCCGCCCTGCTGCTCCAGCTGCTTGCCCAGGTTCTCCGCGAGCTGTTTCCGCTCGGCATCGGTCATGCCTTCGAGCGCCTCGCCCAGGGCATCCGCCAGGCGCTTGCGCGCTGCTGGATCGCCGGTGTCGCCGAACTCCTGCAGGTCCTTCTGTGCTCCCGGAGGGAGCTTGTCGCCGAGTTGCTTGCCGAGCTCGCGCAAGGCTTCCGCGCCCTTGCTTCGCTCCTCGAACAGCTTCTTCTGCTCTTCGAGCGACTTGGCGACGTCCTCGGCGCCCTTCTCGCGCGCGGCCTTGGCTGCCTCCTCCAAGGCCTTCTTCGCGGCGTCGCGGTCTGCCTGCTCCGCCTGGTTGGCGAGCTTCTGCATCTCCTTGTCGAACTGCGTCAGGTCGCCTTCGCCGAGCGCCTTCGCCGCGCCCTCGGTCTTCTGGTTCTGCTTGAGCTTGTTGAGCGCTGCCTCCAGACCAGCCCGGTTCTTGGCGTCGCCATGCGCCATCTTCTCCGCGGCGATCTCGTCTCGCAACTTCGCGATGCGCGCCAGCGCCTCACGCTTCTCGAGGCCGTTCTTCAGGTCCTCGCGTAGCTTCCTGGCTTCCTTCGCGATCGCGTCGAGGCGCTTGCGCTGCTCCGCATCTCGCGCATCGAGCTTCTCGAGTTGGATGATCTTCTCCAGGCCCTTGAGCTCGTCGACCTGCACCAGCTCCGCTCCCGGAGGGGGTGGGGGTGAGGGAGGTGCCGGAGGTAGCTGAATGAAGTTGAAATAGAGGATGGCGAGCGCTGCCAGCGGCGCGATGCCGTGACGCTTCATCAGCAACCTGGGGCGCGCCAGTCTGGGATCCGAGCTGGCAAGTTTCCGCGCGGCTTGTTTGACCACCAGCTCGCGCGCGGGGTCGTTGCGTTCGGCTTCGCTCCGCAGCTCGACGGCAGTGCTGATCACCTCGTCGGAGGTGAGGCGAGCGTCGAGAAACAGCGCCACGTCGCGATCCGACCAGCGCTTGCGGGTGGCCCAGGCCACGGCGCCCACGACGCCGACCAGGCCGAGCGCCGCCGCCCAGGGCCGCAGCACGCTCTGGCGCAGCCACCAGGCGCCTCCCGCGACCACCACCCCTCCAAGCAGCCCATATGCGAGCCCCGTCAGGGCCCGCGAGAAGAGCATGCGTCGGCGCACCTTGCCTGCCCAGCGCTCGAAGCGGTCATGAAACTGCGTAGGCTCGTTCCCGCCCTGATTCTCCATGTCGCCCTATCTTACGTGTTCAGCCCATAAAAGCCCTGGGTTCAGCTCGGGATTCCCCGAAATTTGCACCCGGGTTGCGCGGCTTTGCCACATTCGACGCGGCCCCCAGCCGGTCATCGAGCCCCGGTCGTGCTCTCGTCATGGGTCCGATGCGGGAAGCGGCTCGGCCCCAAGGCGGGATCCCCGTGCCGTTCAGCTATTGGAGTCTTGACGCCGGGGAACGCGTTTCCACCGCCGCGCCCGCGGCGAAACCTGGTGAACCAGCGCGAATCGGAGCTGTCGTCGGCTCAATCGCTCGCTAGACTTCACTCGGTGACTCGAGTGCTCGTGGTCGAAGACTATCCGCCGCTGGCAACGGTGGTCGCGATTGCGTTGCGCCGGAGCACCGGCCACGAAGTCGTACGCGTGGGCAGTATCCAGCGCGCCGAGGCCGCCATCCTCGAGCACCCGGCGTTCGACGTGGTCGTGATGGATATCGACCTACCCGATGGCTCTGGCGTCGAGCTCGCGCGCCGACTGCTGACGGCGGGCAACGCCAGGACATGCGTGTTCTTCACCGCCTCGCGCGACGACCAGCTGCGCAAGGATGCGCGCTCGATGGGACCCGTCGTCGACAAGCTGGCGCCAATGTCCGAGCTGGTGCGCGTGGTGCTGGAGAACCTCAGCGCAGCACGCCAGCCGATGGTCGCAGAGGCGGTGAACGGTGCGGGCGTCACGGCGCTGGGAGTGCATACGTCCGGCACCCGTCGGCGCTCGGACGGCTGAGCGCCATTGCTTCGCCGAGCTTGGCCTCGCCGCCGGTCTGGGGTAGCGACCACCCAGCGTAGGGAGACGTTCACCCGCTCCAAGCGCTGGAATCCAAACCACGAACCCCAGAGGTCTGCCATGAATCAGAAGGTCACCGTTCCGGAGCTGCGGCGCCGGAAGCAATCGGGTCCAAAGATCGCCATGCTCACGGCTTACGACGCGACGTTCGCGCGCTTGCTCGATGAAGGAGGTGCCGATGTCCTGCTCGTCGGCGACTCCCTGGGGATGGTGGTTCAGGGGATGGGCAACACGCTGCCCGTGACGCTGGACGAGATCTGCTACCACGGGAGGAGCGTCGCCCGCGGCATCCAGCGAGCGCACCTGGTGCTGGACATGCCATTCATGAGCTTCCAGGTGTCCAGCGAGAAGGCCCTGGAGGCCGCGGGACGGCTGATGAAGGAGGGCGCTGCCGAATCAGTCAAGCTCGAAGGGGGCGAGGTAGCAGCGGAAGCCATCGCGCGAATTGTTTCCGCGGGGATACCGGTCATGGGACACGTCGGGCTGACGCCCCAGTCCGTCCACGCGATGGGCGGCTTTCGAGTCCAGGGCAAGGGCGAGGACGCGGCGAGTCGGGTGCTCCACGACGCCAAGGCGGTAGAACAGGCGGGCGCCTACGCGATCGTGCTCGAGGGCCTGCCAGCGGACCTTGGCCGCCGCATCAGCGAGAGCGTCGACATCCCCACGATCGGCATCGGCGCAGGCCCACACTGCGACGGGCAGGTGCTGGTCTGCTATGACTTCCTCGGCATGTTCGAAGACATCAAGCCAAAATTCGTCAAGCGTTTCGCTGAGTTGGGGAAAGAGATCCGCGGCGCCACGCAGGCCTACGTCAGTCAGGTTCGTGACGGTCAATTCCCTGCGGAAGAGCATTGCTTCGGCATGGCGAAGCCGCGGACGCTGGGCGAACCGACGGGCGCGTTGAAGACGGTGCCCGACGCGGTGCCGGTGTACGGCCCTGCGAGTGACGAGTCATGAGCGTTCGCGTCATTCACGCGCTCGAGGAGTTCCGCGCCGCATGCGATGACGTGCGGCGCGGGGGCCGCCTGGGCCTGGTGCCCACGATGGGCGCGTTGCACCGCGGCCACCTGCGCCTCGTGGAGCGCGCCCGGGAGCTGACCGACGTGGTGGCGGTCACGATCTTCGTCAACCCGACGCAGTTCGGGGCGAACGAGGATCTGGATCGTTACCCCCGGGATCTGAGCGGCGACGTGGCCAAGTGCGAGAGCGCGGGCGCCAGCCTAGTGTTTGCGCCCGACGTCGCCGCCATGTACCCGCCCGGCGAGCGCACGCGGGTGCGAGTCAGCGGTCTGACCGAGGCGCTGTGCGGTGAGTCGCGGCCGACGCACTTCGAGGGCGTCACCACCATCGTCACCAAGCTGTTTGCCGTCGCCGGACCATGCACCGCAGTGTTCGGGCGCAAGGACTACCAACAGCTCAAGGTGATCGAGCGCATGACCAGGGATCTGCTCCTGCCCGTGCAGGTGGTGGGTGAGCGCACGGTGCGAGAAGCCGACGGACTCGCCCTGAGCTCACGCAACGCCTACCTGAGCGAGGAACAGCGAGAATCGGCGCTCGGTATCGCCCGCGGCCTGTCCAGCGCCGTGCGCGCTCACCGTCGGGGCGAGCGCAGCGTTGGCGTGCTGGTCGCCATGGTCGAGGAGCGCCTGCGGGGAGCGGGACTGGAGAAGGACTACGTGACGCTTGCCGACGCGGAGACCATCGCGACGCTTTCCACGAAGGAAAGCTGCCCCGACCGCGCGCTGCTGGCCGTTGCGGCCAGGTGCGGGCACACTCGCTTGATCGACAACGTGGTGCTCGGTGAAGACCCGGCGCCCATCGCGGAGGAAGCTTGAGCTCTTCACACGACCTGCCAGGGCGTTTCATCGTCCTCGAGGGCATCGACGGCAGCGGCAGCACCACGCACACCAAGCTGCTATACAAATCCCTGAGGAAAGATGGTCATGACGTCCGCACCAGCTGTGAACCGACGAACGGCCCGGTCGGCTTCTTGATTCGTCAGGTCTTGCAGCGCCGTTTGATGGTCGCCGACGGCGACACCGTGCGGCCGTTCGCTTGGTCCACCATGGCGCTGCTGTTCGCCGCCGATCGCTTGGACCACCTGGACTCGTTGATCTTGCCGGCCCTGCAGGAGGGCGCGATCGTGATCAGCGACCGCTACGACCTCTCGAGCCTCGCCTATCAGTCGGCGACGGCCCCAGGAGGCGCCGAGGTCGTGCCGTGGATTCGCGAGCTGAACGCTCGCGCCATGCGCCCCGATCTGACCATCGTGCTCGACGTCTCGGCGGCGGTCGCCGAGGAGCGTCGAGGCCGCCGGGGAGGCAGCGAAGAGCTGTTCGAGAAGCGGGAAATCCAGGCGCGTCTCGCTGGTCTCTACCTCGAGGCGGAGTCGCTGATCCCCGACGACCGCGTGATCCACGTGCCGGGCGATGGGGGAGTCGAGGAGACCGCCGACGCAATTCGCCAGGTCGTGCGGCGCGAGCTGGGGATCTAGCGCTCCAAAGTTGGCCATCGCTCCCGCCCCATGGCAGGCCCGCACGGATGCGTAAGATCCTGCTGATGGCCCTCGCACTGCCACTGGTCGCCTGTGGCGGCAACGAGCCGACCGCCGACTATCCCCACGCCAGCGCTCAGCCAGCGCCGGCCAAGGCAGCCAGTCCTCCGAAGGGTGCGCTCTGGCGCGAAGCAGTCGATGCCACAGTGGATCGCGGGCTCGGCTACTTCTTGCAGCGGGTCGAGCTCGCGCCGAGCTTCGACACCGGCGGTCGCTTCCAGGGCTTCCGGATCGTGGATCTGTACGGTGACGGCTTCTGGGACGACGTCGACCTGCAGCGGGGAGACATCGTGTTACGCATCAACGGCAAGCCCATCGAGCGAGAGAACCAGGCGTTCGAGGTGTTTCAAGGGCTGAAGCAGGCGGAGCGGCTGGAGGTCGAGTACCTGCGCAGAGGCCATCGTCGCAGCCTCAGCTACCGTATCATTCCGCAGGGAACTCAAGTGAAGCCGACGGATGAACCCGCGGAGCCGAAGCCCACGGCCCCAGGCGCCAAGGACGAGTCGAAAGCCAGCTCGGCCAAGGTCAAGACTCCGGCGACGCAGCACAGCTGACGCGCCTCGTCCAGCAGGGGGCGCGGCGGGACTACTCTGCGCCGGTGCGAAGCACGCGCAGGCGGGACCGCACCTCGAAGTCGAAGCGGATCTCGCCTTCGTCGATGCCTTCTGAAGTGAAGCCGACGCTGCGCACTCGATGCAGTGCCACGCTGGCCTCTCCGCCTCGGCCGTCCTGAAGCGCGAGCGTCGAGTTCTGCAACACGGCCTGGGGCACGGTGCCTTGACCCGTGAGGTCGTCGAAGCCGCACAGCACGGTGGAAACGCCGTCGCTCAGCTCGAACACCATCAGGTCACGGTACTCTGGATCGAGGTCGTCCCCTGGCTCCCAGGCGATGCGCACCGGACGGTTCAGGTCGAGGCTGCCAACCTCCCCGAGGTTCAGACCATCGAGGAGCACGTCGGTCGGGGACAGCGGCGCCTCCGCCGTGATGTCGAGCGGCGCGAGCAGCGCGGAGCCCGACGAGGTGATGCGGTAGCTCGCGGCGGCGGGCAATGGATCCGTGGCCTGGTCGCGGGTGGAGTAGACCACGCCGGACACCAGGTCCTTTACCGTGGGGAAAGCCCTGGGCGCGAGCAAGGTCGCCTGATCTGCCGCCGCGATGGTGACGTCCCCGGCTTCCAGGAGCTCCACTCGCCCGAGGCCGGACAGCGCCGGCTGGCTTTCGGCGTCGGCTTCGTAGCACTGGCCGACGTCTGGCAGCGGGTTGGTCAGCTGCAATAACTCCAGGACGCGATCGGCGTTGGCGCTCGACACGTTGGCGAAGCGGGCCAGCGCGTAGGCTCGAGCGCCGTCGGGCTCCAGCGTCGTGCTGCGCTCGATGCGCACCAGGCCGCGGGTGACTCCGACCTCTTCGCTCGCCTCACCCGAGTCCGTGCTGACCGAGGCAGAGCAGGCTGCTGCGGAGTAGGCGACGGCTGCGACAGCGAGCAGGCGAAGCTGGTGCAAGGACGAAGCGCGCACGATCAGCAGGGTAGTACGGACTCCCGAAGACGCCAGGCTTCTTCTGAAAATCCGATGTGTTTTCCAGTCCTAGGAGATCCGCCCGGGTGTTGGAGCCTGGCGGGAGCCTCAGCCCGTCTTGCGGAAGCGGGACGGGAAGTCCCCAGAGCCCACACGTTCCTTCAACTCGCCATCCTCGGGGTGGAGCTTGAGCGCGCGCTGAGCGAGATCGCCTTCATCCTCGCGACGGTTGGGATCGGGCAGGCAGCACTCCACCGGGCACACGGCCTGACACGCTTCGTGATCGTAGAAGCCAACGCACTCCGTGCAGAGTTCCGGGTCGATGACGTAGATCTCGTCGCCCTCGGAAATGGCTTCGTTCGGGCACTCCGGCTCGCAGGCGCCGCAGTTGATGCAGTCTTCGGTGATGTGAGTAGCCATGGATTGCTTTCGGGAGATTGCTGCCGTTTGCAGCGGGCGCGGACAGGCCGCTGCGCGTAGTTCTATGGAGCGTGACGGATACTGTCAACTCGTTCCGTGGTGGCGATCCGTCGCGGATCCCTCCGCCGGGAGACGGCCTGCCCAGTGTAGAACTTGCGTCGGCAGCGTCCACTCGAGGCGCCAACTGCCACGCTCGTCCGCGGCGCGCTCGGGGTTTGGGGGCGAGCGCCAGCGTTCGACCCGGCGCTGGCGAAAAAAGCCACCGAAAGCATGGGCGTGTTTCGAAGATCCAGCTAGAAGACGGCGCCCCATGACACGAGTTCGCACCTGGAGCCTGATCGTGGCGCTGCTTGGCGCCGCCTGCTCGCCGGAGATCGGCGACGACTGCGTCGTGTCGACCGACTGCTCCTCGGTCGGCGATCGTCTGTGCGACACCAGTCAGCCGGGGGGCTACTGCACCATCTTCAACTGCGAGCCAGACACCTGTCCTGACGACTCGCTCTGCATCTCCTTCCACAACGCGCAGTCCGGGGCTTTCTGCCAGGCGGACAACGATCGCTTCCAGCGCCCGTTCTGCATGGCGCCGTGCGAGGGCGACGGCGACTGTCGTTCGGGCTACGGGTGCGTCGAGGTCGGCAAGGCGGGCAACCCCTACGGCGCCGTGGTGCTCGAGTACGGCAAGACGACGGCCAAGGTCTGCCTCGCGAATCAGTCGGTGTCGACGCCCGATGCCGGCGCGCCGCCCGTCTGCAGCGGAGAAAAGGGGGGCACGCCGCCCGAGCCGCTCCAGGACGCGGGGACCTTCGTTCCCGATGCGTCGCTTGGCACGGGAGGGGCTGGCGGCAGTGCTGGCAGCGGCGGCAGTGCTGGCAGCGGCGGCAGTGCTGGCAGCAGCGGGGCGTCGTCCGGGGGTAGCGCAGGGAGCGCCACGGGGGGCACCTCCGCCGGAGGCACCTCGGCCGGGGGTGCGGGAGCCGGCGGGACGTCCGCAGGGGCGTCTGCCGGAGGAACAGCCGGCGGCGCATGAAGCGCGACGGCGCCGACCCGCATGCGGGTGCAGCGCCCGAGCCTGCGTCAGCCGATCCAGGTCAGAAAGACATTTCCACGCAGAATGAGCCTGGGGCTCACGGCGTGCTGTGGAGCCTGCTCAAGGTCCTGGCTGGCGCCTCGAGTCGTGCGCTGGGCGCGATCGGGGTACTGCTCGCGCTGGCTTCACTCGTCTTCCTCGCGCTGCGACTGCTGCCCGGGGATCCCGCTGCCCTGATCCTTGGGGATACGGCGAGCAAGGCCGATCGCGCCCTGCTCCGCGGGAAGCTCGGGCTCGATCTGCCGCTGTGGCGCCAGTACCTGCGCTTCGTCTGGGGGCTCTTGCGCTTCGATCTGGGGGACTCCCTCGCGCGCCCCGGGGTGTCTGCATTCGGAGAGGTCGGGCGCGCGCTGGGACCCACAGCGGCCCTGGCGGGCAGCGCCGTCGGGCTCGGGAGCGTGCTCGGCACGGGGGCGGCGCTGCTGAGCGTCGGGCCGTGGCTCGGCAAGGGGCGCGAGTGGGTACATCGACTGGTCCTCGTCGTGGCTGCGACACCGCTCCTGGCGTTCGCGCCACTCGCGACCTTCGTGCTCGCGGTGCGGCTGCGCTGGGTGCCGTTGCCTGGTGACCCGGGGAGCGGCGCTTCGGGGCTGCTCTTCGCGAGCGGTCTCCTGGCGCTGCCGCTCGCGGCCCAGGTGGCGCGCATCGGTCGAGCGGCGCTGCTCGATCAGGCTCGGGCGAAGTACCTGGACGTGGCCCAGGCGAAGGGCGCCTCGCCCTGGAGGGTGTGGGTGGTGCACGCCCTGCCCGTCGCCTCGACGCCAATCTCGGTGGTCGTCGCCGCACAGCTCGGCGCCCTGCTGGGAGGCGCCGTGGTGCTCGAGCGGTTGTTCGAGCGCCCGGGGCTCGGGAGCTTGATGCTCAACGCGTACGCCGCGCGAGACATCCCGGTGCTCGAGGCTTCCGTCGTAGCGGCTGGTCTGCTGTTCGTGGTGGCCCAGGCCGCCGCGGGGTTGCTCCAGGCGGCGGTGGATCCGCGAGGAAGGACATGAAGCGGCGCCCTCTGGAGCTCGTGCCGTTGAGCGTGCTCGTGATCGGCGTCAGCGGCGTGGTCCTCGGGGTCGACGGTGACCCAGCGCGCCTGCACTTGACCCGGAGCTGGGCTGCGCCCACCGGCGCACACTGGCTCGGTTTCGGTGACGCCGGAGTCGACCTCGGGTTGCTTGCGGCTCACGCGACATTTCGCGCGCTGGTGCTCGCCACGCTGGTCGCCTGCTTTGGCTTCGTGGTCGGCACGGGGCTCGGAGCGAGCGCCGGGTTGCGAGGTGGCGCCGTGGAGCGCTGGGCCCTGCGGGCCTGCGACCTGGTGCAGTCCTTTCCCACGTTCCTGCTGGCTCTTGCGGTGCTCTCCGCCGTGCGGGTGCCCTCGCGGACGCACATCGGCCTGGTCTTCTGCATCTCCGCCTGGGCGCCGTTCGCGCGCCTGGCCTTGGCACAGACCCGGAGCCTGCGAGAGTCCCAGTTCGTGGAGGCCGCGCGTGCCCTTGGCTCCTCGAGTTTCCGGGTGGCATTCAGACACGTGGTGCCGAACCTGCTGGGACCTGTCGCCGTGCAGCTGGGGACGGCGGCGGCGGGAGTCGTGATCGGGGAGACGGCCCTCGGCTTCGTCGGGCTGGGACCGCCGGATGGAGTGAGCCTCGGGAGTCTCCTGGAGCAAGGGACGCTAGGCATGCTTCGCGCGCCACACGTGCTCGCCGTGGGCGCGCTGAGCGTCCTGTGCGTGAGCGGCTCGTTGCAGCTTGCCAGCGAGGGGCTCAGGCGGCGCATCAATCAGGGGCTGTGAACTCGGGCCATGATTCCGGAAGCGTTCAGCGTTTGCGCGGGGAAACGCGCGCTAGAACCAGAAGATCAGCACGAAATACAGGTAGAAGCGCGGGATGCGCAGCAGCGTCACTGGCCAGAAGCGCTGATGAGGCATACCCAGCACACCCGCCAGGATACAGGTGATCGAGAACGGGATCGGGGTCAGCGCCGCGAGGCCCACGGCGCCGCGCCCGTAGCGCTCGACCAGCGCCCGGGGCTTTGCGCCGGCTCGCACCAGCCAGCGTGCGACCCGTGGCCAGCGCTGGAGTTGGCTCCCGAGCCAGAAGCCGCAGTTGCCCGCCACCACGCTGACCACACCGAATAGCAGGACCAGGCTCCAGGCGTGCTCCCGCAGCGCGCTCTTGGCCACGATCACCAGCACCACATCGGGCGGCAGCGGCGCTGTGAGCGAGTCGCAGACGAAGATGATCAAGCACAGTCCGGCGACCCCGAGCTTCTGGTGCAGCAGGTGGGCGACGCCGTCGAGCTGCTCCTTGAAGAGGAAGCTGGCGAGCCCGATTGCCCCGACGAAGACCAGCAGCGCGATCAGCGCCTTCCACAGGCTTGCGCGGACGTAGCCTTCGAGGGCCGCGTCGGAGGGTTGGGGGCGAGGAGAGCGCTCGGAGGGCGGCGCGTGCACCCGTGGACTCTGGAAGGCCCTGCGAGCTTTGGCAACGCAGAAAGCCCCTGCTGGCATCCCGTTTCGCTCGTTCTCCCGCCGACACAAAGGGACCGTCCGGCGCTTGCTCCACGGCGGCTGTCGGCTAACGTCTGGCGGTGCTCGGATTCCGTCCACTTCCACGAACGCTGAGCGCCGCCGTGCGCGACGCTCGCGGCGCGAGTCGGGATCTGGTGCGCATCGAAGCCACCCGCGAGCTCGCGCGCTACGCCGCGTCGGAGGATCCCGAGGAGCGTGCGGTCAGCATCGCCGCGCTGATCGAGGGCCTCGCGGACAAGGTCGCAGCGGTGCGGGGGGAGTCGGCGCTGGCCCTCGCGGACGCGAAGGCAGAGGGCGCCCGAGACGCGCTGCTCGAAGCCGCGAGGGACGAGAACCAGCGGGTACGTCAGATGGCGTTGGTGGCGCTGGGTGAGCTGGCGGAGCCAGGGGACGCGCGGGTCGCCAAGGAGCTGCGCCGCGCGTTCTCCACGGACTCGCCGGAGCTGCGCTACCAAGCCCTGATCGGCCTGGCCCGCGTGGTGCCCGACGACGACGTGCCGCTCGTGCGTTGCCTCACGGATGACGACGTACAGATCCGCTACATCGCACTTCGCTTGTGTGAAGAGCGGTACGAGGAGCGTGAGCTGCCGCACCAGATTGCATTGCGTGCCGAGCGTGCGCTGAAGGACGAAGACACCCACGTGCGCGTGGCGGCGGCGATCTGGCTCACGAAGCGCGAGCACCAGGCCGCGGGCCAGGTGCTCGTGGAAGCGTTGAACAGCTTCCGTTCCAGGCTCTCCGCCGAGGACGAGATCGCCGCCGTGGACCTCGCTGGGACCCAGCGCCTCGAGGCAGCCCGACCGGGTCTGGAGCGCCGAGCGTTCGGTCTGTTCGGTGGTCCGGCGGTTTGGCAAGCGCGCGTCGGGCTGGCGCTGCTCGGGGACACCCGGGCGAAGGAGCGGTTGATGCGTGGACTGCGCTCCTGGAGTCGCGACACGCGGACCCACGCCGTGGTCGCAGTGGGCAGGGCGCGCCTCGAGGAGGCGCGTGGACTGCTGGAGAGCCTGCGCGCGAGTGAGTCAGTCGACGCGGCGCTGGTTGGTGAGGCGCTGGCGGAGCTCTCCGCCGGTGAGTCCGCGTGAGCGCTCCGGAGACCGAACTATAAGCCGTACGGAAACTTGCGTCGAGGCTCGCAGAGGCAGAGCTCCAGGGCGCCTTCCGCGGCGGCCCGCGGGTGAGCTTACAGGGGACGCCGGCACACCTCGGACCACGCCTGGCTGCACCGCAATCAGTTTCGCGAGGAAATGAGCGGCGCCGGCGTCGACTGCGTGCTCGAGGCGGTGAGCGCGCCGCTGGTGTTCGGGCGCCGGGTGGGGTGTGCGGTGCTGAGACTGCCGACGGAGAGTCAGGTCTTCGGGTTGCTCGACTGGCGGCGCTCCGCGGAGGCGCGCTCGCCGTCCTCCTGGAGTTTCGCCGCTGCGCACGCGAGCGCCGCGCTGCGGGTCGTGACGCACGCCGAGCAGCGGGAGACGGCTGGGCTACGCTACGCGAACCCCGCAGGGGGCGGCGTCGACTGCCTGAACTCCAAGCTCGCCCGGCTCAGCGTGGTCTTGGAGCGCCCAGGTCAGCGTTCGCTGCGCCTGCTGAGCGACTCTGCGGCGCTGGAACACGGCCTGGTCGGCGCGCACTCGGTGAGGATGTTGCTGTGAAGTGGAGCACGGTTTCGCGGCGCTGGTCCTCACCCCCGAAATCGCCGACGGCGCCGTCCCGGGCGGTCGAAACCGAACTATAGCGCGGGCCTGGTGAGGCCCTTCGCTGCGCTCGCCACCGCCGTCGCGGTCGTGTTAACAGGGCTTCAGAATGACCAGCGATCCTGCTCTGGGCCTGTATCGGGTGCTGCAAGACGACGGTTCGGTGAGCGCCGAGCCGAGCCTGTCCGAGGAGCAGCTGCTCGCGATGTATCGGCACATGCGCCAGATCCGCATCATGGAGACCCGGATGGTGATGCTGCAGCGCCAGGGGCGCATCGGCTTCTACGGCTCCTGCGCCGGCCAGGAGGCGCCCCCGATCGCCACTGGGTTTGCGACGGACCCCGGAGACTGGGTGTTCCCGGCGCTGCGCGAGAGCGCGATCATGCTCGTACGAGGATTTCCCCTCGTAAAATACCTGGCGCAGGTCTACGGCAACTCCCTCGACGTGCTGAAGGGGCGGCAGATGCCGAGTCACATGAGCGCGCGGGAGGTGAACCAGGTCTCGTGGTCGAGCTGCATCGGCCCGCAGATCCCCCAGGCGGTGGGTGCGGCGTGGGCAGCCAAGATCAAGGGTGACGGGATGGTCGCCATCGGCTTCATGGGCGACGGCGCGACGAGCCAGCCGGATTTCCACAACGCGATCAACTTCGCGGGCGTGTTCAAGGTACCCGCGGTGTTGATCTGTCAGAACAACCACTGGTCGATCAGCGTGCCGACCGAGCGTCAGACCGCGAGCCAGACCATCGCGGTCAAGGCGCGAGCCTACGGCGTGCCTGGAGTGCGCGTGGACGGAAACGATGTTCTGGCCTGCTACCAGGTGATCCGCGAGGCAGTGGAGCGCGCGCGCGCAGGGGAGGGCCCGACGTTCATCGAGTGCGTCACCTATCGCATGGGTGCTCACTCCACGAGCGACGACCCCACACGCTACCGCTCGGACGACGAAGTGCAGGAGTGGGCCAAGAAGGATCCGGTGGAGCGTCTGCGGCGCTACCTGGTGAGCAAGGGCCTCGTGGACGACGCCTTCGATGCGCGAGTCGAGTCGGAGTTCGGCGCGGAGCTCTCTGCAGCCATCGAAGAGGTGGAAGCAGCGGGCCCGCCAGGGCCAGAGACGATCTTCGAAGACGTCTACGCGTCGCGCCCGTGGCACCTCGAGGAGCAACTCGCGGAGCTGCGAGCCGCCGGACCTGCGCCCAAGCAGCACTGAAGTGCCCGCGCTTGCTCCCCGCGGCGCTTGCCACTAACAACGCCGCCATGACTGACGCGGCCAAAGAGTTCGACGTGATCGTGATTGGGGGCGGCCCCGGCGGCTACCCGTGCGCCATTCGCCTGGGCCAGCTGGGGCTCAGCGTGGCCTGCGTCGAAGAGGAAGAGTACGGCGGCGTGTGCCTCAACTGGGGTTGCGTGCCGAGCAAGGCGCTGATCGCCAACGCTCACCTCTACGAGAAGGCCCAGGCCGGCTCCGAGGTCGGCATCAAGGTCAGCGGCCTCGAGCTCGACGTGAACACGATGCAGGACTGGAAGGACGGCATCGTCAAGAAGCTCACCGGTGGTGTGCGTGGCTTGCTCAAGGCCAACAAGGCGACCGCGGTCGCTGGTACCGCGCGGATCACCTCGAAGAACACCGTCGAGGTGACGAGCTCCGAGGGCAAGCAGAAGCTCACCGCGAAGAAGGCCATCGTCGTGGCCACGGGGTCCGCGACGATTCAGATCCCCGGCTTCGAGTTCGATGGCAAGCAGATCATCGGCGCTCGCGAGGCCGTGAGCCTGCGCGAGATCCCGAAGCGCCTGGTGGTGATCGGTGGCGGCGTGATCGGCTGCGAGCTCGGCATGGTCTACCAGAAGTTCGACGCGGAGCTGACCATCGTGGAGCTCACGCCGAGCATCCTCCCGGGCACGGATCCGGAGTGCACCAAGGTCGTCGAGCGCAAGATCAAGAAGCACGGCGGAAAGGTGCTGACCGGCGTCAAGGCGGAGGGCTTCAACCGTCGCGCCGACGGCAGCATCGAGGTCAAGATCAGCGCCGAGGGCGGCCTACAAGAGCTGATCGAGTGCGATGTCGTGCTCGTTGCCGTGGGGATGCGACCGCGCTCGAAGGGGATCGGGCTCGAGGAGCTCGGCGTTCAGATCGACAAGCGCGGCTTCGTGATGACGAACGATACCTGTCAGACCAACGTCGAGGGGATCTACGCCATCGGTGACGTCAGCGGCCCGCCCATGCTGGCCCACAAGGCGACCAAGGAGGGGGAGGTCTGCGCCGAGGTGATCGCCGGCAAGCGCGCGGGCAAGGACTGGGTGACGGTGCCTTCGATCATCTTCACCGACCCGGAGATCGCCAGCGTCGGGATGACCGAGGCCGAGGCCAAGGAGCAGGGGCTCAACGTCAAGGCCGGGAAGTTCCCGTTCGCCGCGCTCGCCCGGGCCATGAGCATCCGCGAGACCGACGGCTTCACCAAGGTGGTCCTCGATCAGGACTCCGGGCGCATCGTTGGCATCCACATCTGTGGTCCCAACGCCAGCGATCTGATCAGCGAAGGCGCGCTGGCCTTGGAGATGGTAGCCACGGCCGAGGACGTCGGACTGACCATTCACCCTCACCCGACCCTGGGCGAGGCGATGATGGAAGCCGCTCAGGCGGCCCTGGGTCACGCCATCCACATCGTGAACCGTTGAATCCGTAGCCTGGACTGTGGACCCGCCTCCAGGGCGGTGGCATGGTTTTGGTCATGGGGATATTCGACCGCATGGGAAAGGTCATCTCCAGCAACTTCAACTCGTTGCTGGACAGCGCCGATGACCCATCCAAGTCCGTTGATCTGACGCTGAACGAGATGCGTGAGCAGGTGAGAGCCGCGCGTCAAGAGGTCGTCAGCAGCGTCGCGGCGGAGAAGCAGCTGCGGCGCAAGGTCGAGGATCTGGATGCGGAGATCGCCAAGTGGGAGAAGCGCGCCGAGCTCGCGGTGAAGCACTCCGACGACGCTCTGGCCCGCGAAGCACTGGTGCAAAAGAAGCGGCTCTCTGGCGAGCGGGATCGCGCCGAGGCGCTGCGCGCTCAGAGTCGAACGAACGCGCTCGAGATGAAGGCAGAGCTCGAGCGCATGGAAGCGAAGCTCGAAGAGGTCAACGCGAAGAAGGCGCAGATCGTCGCTCGCGCCGAGCAAGCCCGCGCGGCTCAGACTGGACAGGCGTCGACCAAGGGAGGCGTCGGGGGCGGCGCCTTCGAAGAGTTCCGCCGCATGGAGGATCAGCTCGAGGCCGTGGAGGCGACGGTCGCCGCTCAGCGTGAGGTCGAAGCCGCGCTGGCGCCCAGCCTGGGCCCCGGGGGCATGACCAAGGACGAGGTGGAGGCGAAGTTCCGGGCGCTCGAGGCGGGAACGAAGTCCGCCACTAGCGGCGTGACCAGTGAGGTCGATGAGGAGCTCGCACAGCTCAAGAAGCGCATCCGCGTAGACACCTGACGTCACGCCTGGTCTCGATCCTTTGCGTCAGCCCCACCTTTCCCAAGCGCCCACATGTCGGAACGCATCATCGTTTGCTTCTACTCCAAGCGGGTGAAGGTTCGCCTCCCGGAGCAGGCCAACCACCTGCAGACAGCGCGCTCGCTGACCAAGCGCGCGGCGGCGCGGGGCGGGAACGTAGTGGCCTGGGGGGCGCGCTCGGTGGCGTTCGATTTCGACTTCGATGCGGCGGAGGACGCCATCGAGTTCGCCAGTGAAGAGGTGAACGGGGACGACGTTCCCTTCGGTATCGGCATCGCGCAGGGCGAGCAGGAGCCCATCGACGAGATGGTCGCTGGGTACACGCTGTCCTGGGGTCCGGCGCTGGTCCGCGCGGAAGCTTTGGCTCGCATCGCGCGCGAGGGCGAGGTGTTGCTCGAGCCGAACCTGGATCCGATCCGCACCGGGGAGTTGTTGACCCGGGGCCGCCGCTTGAGGGCGCTGGGCAAGGATCGGGTGAAGGGACTCTTGCTTGACTCCGAGCACCCATGGCGGGGCGATCTGGCGGCGATGGTGAGCGAGCTGATGACCCCGCTCTTGATCGGCCGGCCGCAGCTCGGGGAGATGCTGGTCCCCGCGGGCAACCTGGGTATCGTGCGCGCTGCACGCGGACTCGGCGGTAGTCGATTCCTCGGGGAACTGGCGCGGACGCTGGAGCCTGGTCGCGTGCTCCGGCTCTCGCCGAGCCTGATGGGAGAGCCCTTCGGCGCGCTACGTCGAGGGCTCCTGAAGGCTCGCTCACGTGGCCAGGCCCCGGCCGTCCTCGAAGGGGTCCACGCTGAATCACTCGAGAGCTTGCTCGGGGGGGAGGGGCTAGACCTCGACTCCTGCGCCGGCCTGCTCCGAGCCTGGCTCAAGCCTGCTTCGGAGCGCGGGCCCAGCGGAGCGATGCTGCTCGACGACGTTCACGACATCGACAGCGATACCCTCGAGGCGATTCGCGTCGCCATCGAGGACATGCCCTTCCGCCTGGTGGTGCGTGCGCATCCAGGTGCCAGGCTCCCCGACGCCATCGCCGATCTCAGCGTGGTCGTCGAGGTGAAGCTCGGCGCGCTGGAGGGCAGGGAGGCCGTGGACCTGGCGCGCGCCTGGCTCAACGGAGAGCTGGACGACGGCCTGGCCGAGTTTTTTGTTAAACTAGGCGACGACCACCGGGACTCACTCTCCTACCCTCCACCCCGCTCGTTCGAGCCGGGGGAGCTGGTCTGGGAGGACCATCGCGCGGTCTCGCGGCGGCGCCGCGCGGGCCGCGGGGATCCGCACGCCGCCGAGCACTGGATTGCGCGGCGTGCCCGGCACCTGGAGGCGGGACCACGCGCGGTGCTGTTCGCGCTGGCGGTGCTCGGGGGTGAAGCCGACGCCGCCGACGTGCGAGCGCTCGTGGAGCGAGCGAGCGACGTCCAGATCGAGTTCGACAAGGTCGTGCGCGCGCTCGAGGCAAGCCGCTGGTTGCGTCGTCCCTCGCCGGAGCTCCTGAGTCTGCCGAGCGCTAGCCATCGCGAGGCCATCGCAGGCCAGCTTAGCTCGCCACGCGTTGCCGCGTGGCACCGTGCTGCGGCGGTGGTCCTGGCCAACAACAACCGCCCGCTCTGCGCGGCCAGCGCCTCCGCCCACGCGATGCTCGGCGGGGACTTCGACAGCGCCGCGCGCATGGCGCGACGGGCGGCGGCTTCGGCGCGC
Organism: Myxococcales bacterium; assembly: GCA_020430865.1. The sequence goes on along the minus strand of JAGQIY010000339.1, from coordinate 2,449 downwards.
GCCGTCGACCTGGGCGAGACAGCGGACGCCCTGGAGACCTTCTGCGACACCAAGGACCCGGGGCTGCTCAGCGGGCGAGGCTTGTCGTCCAGCGTCTTCCCCGTGGATCTCTTCAGCGAGCAGCAACGCATCCCGGTCAGCGCGTTGCCCAGCGACTCGCGCCCCCCGCCGCCTCCGCAGATCCCGAGGCCCCCGAAGCTGCCGGCGCGCATCGCCTCGCCCAGGTTGCCCGGCGCGGATGTGCTGGCGTTCGCCGCGGCCGGTCCCATGTCGGCGCCGGGCGTGCGCCGATCGCCGGGTTCGGGCGCTACGCGCCAGGGGCCACCGCCGCTGCCGCCGCGGGCGAGTCAGCAGATGAAGGCGCAGAAGCCGATCTCGATCATTCCCGACGAGGAGCTGGAGCTAGCCAGCGAAGAGCCCACGACGGGGGTACGCAACGAGCTGGCGCTCAAGGCGACGGAGCTGATGCGTCGCGGTGACTGGGCCGCGGTGGCGAAGCTCGCGGAACACTTGCGGGCCTCGAAGCGTCACCTCGGTCTCGCTGAGCGCCTCGACGCGCTGGTCAAGCTCGGGGAGGGAGACGCCCTCGAGGCCCTGGGTACCCTGCGCCGCGCCGCGGAGTCCGCCACCAGTCAAGCGAGCGGAGATCGTTGCCGCGCGGCACTGGCTCACGCCATTGGCCTCGGCGCCGCCGGGCGCGGAACCGAAGCCTTGCTCGAGGCGCTGAGCGGTCTGGCGTATGCTCGCGAAGCCGACGATCGCCGCGGCGAGCTGGCCTGCACCCGCTTCATCGCGCAGCTGTCCGAGGCGGCAGGGCACACGGGGAGCGGGGCGAGGTGGAAGGACGCCGCGGAGCGGATTCAGGAGTAGGGGCAGGGCCAGGGCCCGGGACAGGGGCGGGGTCCGGGGTAGGGACGGCGCCTGGGTCAGGGACAGCGTCAGCGTCGGCGGCTGTGAGTGGATCGCGGGCGCGGCGCGCTTTGCGCGGCCGCTGCTGGTGGGGTCTTGGCGGTTGGTTTGCGTTTGGCTTGGGGCAAGCGCGTGCCAGGCTTCGCCTGTCTCTGGCGCTTGCCGCGTTTCCGTGGGGGAGCGATGCCACACTGTCGCGGGTCGCCTTCTCAGCCCCGGACGCTATCGCGGACCCCGGCCCTGGCCCCGTCCCTCTCCCAGTCGCGGCCGCAGTCCCTGACCCTGGCCCGGTCCTGGTCGCTCCGCTCCCTTTCCTCCCCGCGTCGGGGCCTCGGGGGCGAGCCCCGCCGTCGGGGCGGAAAGGGAACGATGTCACTGCGAATTCAGACTACCGCGCTCGAAGTCATCTCTCTCCTGCGTCCGCTGATGCCGAGGCTGCGGCGCTTCGATAGCTCGCTCGCCAATCAAATCGCGCGCAGCGCTTCGAGCGTTGCGCTCAACATTGGCGAAGGAGAGCACTCATCCGGAGGCACGCGGCGCCAGCGCTACTTGAGCGCAGCCGGCTCCGCGAACGAGACTTGCAGCGCGCTCAAGGTGGCGCTAGCCTGGGGCTACCTGCAGCGGCAGGACTGTGAGGTGCTGTTCCAGCGCCTCGACCATATCCTCGCGGTACTGTGGAAGCTGACGCGGACAGCATAGCGGAGCATAGCTGCGCATGGTGGGGGAGCGCATGCCGGTTCCTCCCCGTACTTCACGCTGGCGCCAGAGGTGCTCTCGCCCTCAACGGAAGCGTTCGACGAGACTGACCTCAGCCTAGGCGTCGGCGGCGTTCAGTAGCTCGTAGGCTTTCTGGTCATAGGACGCGATGAGGAATACGCGCCCTTCCCTGAAGCGGACCTCGTCGAGGCGTTCGGTGAATGCGCCGAGCTTGATCAACTTGTCTTCGCGCTGTCGATAGACGACGAGCCGGTTCTTGGCCTTCGAGAAGGCGAACAGGAGGCGCAAGTGGGGTTCGGCAACGGCGCGCACGAAGCCGGGCACATTGACTTCGCCCACCCTGACGAACTCCGCATCGCGCCGTGTGAACCAGCGCACCGTCGTGCCAAGCCAGTGGAGCACGTCATCGGCGCTCGCCGCGCGGACCGCCGACGAGTTGACGTCTACTCGCTTCGAGTGATCCGAACCGACGTCGACCGTCGCGCAGGTTTGCGCTGCCAAATCGAACCACTGAAAGGTCCGAGTGTCGTCGACCACGGCGAGCAGCCCACCGGGATCAAGGGACAGATAGGGACGGATGACTTGTTTGGGCATGGGGAGCTCACGCCACTCGCCCTTAGTCGGGCGCCAAGCCAGCGTCTTGACCCACTGGCTGCTCCCGCCCACCAGAGCCGCCAAGAGTCCATGTCGGCTGAATTGGTGGGGGGGCGTCGAACCTGCTTCGATGCGCGGTCTCAGAAAATCCCAGTCGGCTTCGCTCAGTTGGTACGCCGAACGCTCGGCTTCGGGGACCTCGGTCATCTCTAACGGCGCGAGGGCTATT
>JAGQIY010000338.1 GCA_020430865.1 Myxococcales bacterium | reverse complement strand
GGCGATCCTCCCCGACTGGTGGGACGACAGCTGCGCTGACGATCCTCGCCTCCTCCAAGATGTCGAGATCCGCGTCGCGCGCTTCCTTGGGCTTCCGCTGGCGGCGGTCGCTGATCCGCGCGCGGCGCTGGCCGCGCCGGGGTACCCCCGGGCGCAGCTCAGGCGCGTCCGGGATGTAGACCGGGACCGGCTTGGGCCGGCGATCCACTCCGCCACCAAGATCGCGGCCGCCGTCGTTCGGTGCCTTCGCGACCCGCGCCCTCAAGCCTCGTTGCCTCCCGACGACGGCCTCGCCTGGCGCGACGAGATCACTCGCGCCGGGGCCGCGCCTACCCTGACCGAGATCGTCTCCGACTTGTGGACGAGGGGCGTACCCGTTGTCCCCGTCGAGGTTCTTCCGGCGCCGAGCTTCCAGGGCATTGCCTGCGTCGTCGAGGACCGTCCCGTCATCCTGCTCGCCCACAAGCACGACGAGCCCGGGCGTGTCGCGTTTCTCGCCGCCCACGAAGCAGGGCACGTCGCCGCTGGGGACTGCGCCCCGGACCAGCCTGTCGTGGACGAGGAGGAGGAGATCGCGGACGACGCGGACATCGAGGTCCGGGCGGACCAGTACGCAACGCGAGTTGTCGTCGGCGGCGATGCCGTCCCCCGCGTGGATGGGGGCAGCTTCAAAGAACTCGCCCGCCAAGCGTCCCAGATCGAGCGCTCCACAGGTGCCGACGCGAGCGCCGTGATCTTCGCGTGGGCTCGTCGGACCGGCGACTACGCGAAGGCAACGATGGCGGTGAAGGCCTTGTATCGGGCATCTGGCGCACGGAGACAACTGCGCCAGGTCTTCGACCGCCACGTTGACCTCGATGCCGCGACCGAGAGCGACCGCGCGCTGCTCCGCTGCGTCTACGGCGACCCGGAGCGCGATGAAGCTGCTGGTTGACACGGACGCCTTCTGCAAGCTGCAGATGGCGGGTTTGCTCGATGAGGCAGTTGGGCTGCTCGCGGCGGGCCTGCACGAGTGCGGGAGGCTGCCCGCCCTGCCGCACATGCTGCGCCGCGGTCGGCTGCGAAGGCTCTTCGGTGCCGACGTCTGTGACGCCATGATCCCCGTCGCGGACGCGGTGCCTGTCATGCATCAGCCCAACGTCACCTGGCTCGACAAGTTGGCGCCGATCGAGGCCATCGATCCCGGCGAGGCTCAGATATTCGCGGCGGCCGCAGAGGCTGGCCTGATCGTCCTGTCGGGCGACAAGCGTGCTCTGCGTGCCCTCAAGGGTGTCGACGGGTTTGCTGACGCACTGGCCGGGCGCGTTGTCGTGCTGGAGGCGATTCTCCTTGCCCTCTGCGACCACCTCGGACTGGATGCCATACGGCAACGTGTAGCTCCGCTCGCCGTCGCGGACCAAGCGGTTCGGGTCTGCTTCTCTGTGGGCAATGCAGATCCAGCGGCGGCGCTTCGATCGTACCTCGGAGCCCTCCAAACGGAGGCCCATCCTCTCGTACTCTGGAAGCCGCGTGAATAGGAGCCTCTCATGCTGACTTTCGGCCCGGGCCACTACGTGCCCGTTCTCAAGGTGAAGCCCGCTGAAAAGTCGGCATTGAGGCGGCTCGATCCGGCAATCGCCGCACATGTGACTCCGCTGGTCGAAATCGTCGAGCGAAAGCCAAAGCCGGCCAAGAAGAAGGGTGACCCCGATGTGCTGCCTTCTGTCGACGACCACCTCAAGACCTCATTCAAGGGTTTTGGTACCGCGGTGGAGGGCTTCCAGAGGTACCTGCTCGACTGTCGAGAGATCGCCAGTGACGGGCACGCGGCGGCGGCTGCCGCGTTCGCTCGGGCTCATGCGATCGGAGTGCCCTTTGTTCCGGTCACGTCCCTGCTCCGGACCTCAGACGTCGCTGCGGCGCTCAGCCATCGGGCTCACGGTGTCGCGCTGCGTCTCTCTGTCGACGAGTTCGAGAGCGGCCTGATACCGACGCGCCTTCCCAAGTTCCTCCAAGACCACTCCATCAAACCCAGTGAAGTCGATCTACTCGTCGACCTCGGAGCGGTGGACCAGATGATCGATGTTGGCGTGCAGGCCCTCGCTGCGGGGTTCCTCGCCGCCGTTCCGATGCCCAGTGCGTGGCGCACGCTCACACTGACGGGCTGTGCGTTTCCATCGAGCATGGGAGCAGTCAATGCAAATGCCCAGGCAACCGTGAATCGGCTCGAGTGGCTCTATTGGAGAGATGCACTTCACGCGAATCGAGCAGCGCTCACCCGCCTTCCGACTTTCAGCGACTGCGCAATTCAGCACCGGGACGGCGTGGAGGGCTTCGACCCGCGCAAGATGTCAGCGTCGGCGGCGATCAGGTTCACCGACGGCGATTCCTGGCTGCTCGTCAAGGGCGAGAGCATGAAGCTGAAAGGTGGGAAGCAGTTCCAGGCCCTCTCGGCCAAGCTGCTTGGGTCCGCCAACACCACCGTGGCGGCTGATCACTGTGCAGGATGTGCTGGCGTGCACACGGCTGCAGCCTGCGTGACTGGCTTCGGTTCGCTGCTCAAGTGGCGAGAGCTGGGGACCATTCACCATATTACCCAGACCGTGGAGTCCCTCGCCGCTTTGCAGTGGCCTTGAGGGTCGCCCGCACGGCGCCCGCAATCACGTCGATGTCGAGGACTTCGCAGACACGATCCCAGACCGCCCATCGTGGCTTCCCCCGAACGCCCCGTGCGGCGCCGTGTTCCTCCAGAAGCGCAAGGGCATCATCGAGCCACAGCAGCTCCACGAGCGCACGCGCATCCCGCGACGGGTTCTTTCGTTCTCGGCGCACCACCCTGAACCTCGGCATCCCACGCGCGCCAAGCTCGACACGCTGGACTCCCCACCAGGACGGAAGCAACTCCGTTGCCTCGTCGAGATGGCGGGCTGAAGCTATGAGCGTCGCTCGGTCCAGCACCTTGCTGTAGATGTCCACCTGACCTTCGAGGCGCCGCAGGCTGTCTCGGTCCGACTTGATCTCGTACCCGTGGAGCGTGCCGTTCACGACCGCCAGGTCAACCCGGACGCGTCCACGGCAGACGCCCAGTTCCTCGACAATGACCGTGTCGGCTTCGTCAGCGTGCTTGCCAAGCAGGCTCGAGCGGAGTGCCGGTCGGATGTCAGCGTCCCGCAGGACAATCTCCCTGGTGCTCACGTTCGCCTCCACAGCGCCGTACGATGTGCCGCTGACGCATCCGGACCCGCGTCAAGTCCAGGACCGCGACCGCTCAGCGCACGAAAGGGCAAAGCCGATGCACCGAAACAAGGGGACATCGGCATAGGCGCCAACGACCGCGAGCTGGCCGTGACCGTCATGCGGGCCCTCCGACCTCGACCCAGCCGACCAGCTCGGCGTGGAAGCCGCCGCTGTCGGGCACGGCGCCGGTGTGCTTCAGCTCGCGCTGGAGCATCGGCTCGATGATCTCGCGGAGCAGGGCTGCACGCTCGCCGCTCGCCAGCACGGGAGCAGCCGCGCCGCGACCGAAGAGATCGTCAGCGCGCCGTTCGAGTTGAGGGAGTCGAGCCCCGCTCGGATCCACGGCCAAGCGGACGACGCGCGCCGTTCGCTCGCGACCCCCTCCTTGCGCTTCGACAAGCCACCAGGTCACTACGCCGGAGGCCTCGCCATTGCCGCCGACGGCTGCGCCGAGCTCGTCAGGTGCGATGCCGCCGTGTCGCTGCAGAGCAGCTTGCATCATCGGGTGGTCGAGGCCGAGAAGATCGACATCGTCTCGCAGCCGAGCAACGTCACGATCCGTGGTGAAGCGGGCGATCACGTTGTCACCGGCGTCACGAGCCTCGAAGGTGCTCTCGTCGACCCTGAGGAGGCGATGGTGGCGACTCTCCAAGTCGGCCCGGAGGAAGCGTGTCAGTCGGTCCAGTCCGGCGCTGACGTCAGAGAACGGCCTGTAGTCGTCCAGGTTGAAGCCGTCGAGGTCCTGGAAGAGCTGCCAGACAACGCTCCTGGCCTCCTTGGCGTGGTCGAGGGCAACCTCGAGTTCAACCTTGGTTCGCTTCAGCTCGGGGTCGGAGAGGGCCGCCTGGTAGAGCTGGTCGTAGCGGATGCGCTCCGAGAGCTGCCCCAGGATCTGCGCGCGCAGGTCCTCGGCGACGTTGCCGTGCTCGTCGAGCTTGCCGAGGGTCTTCGCGATCTCCTTCAGCTTCTCGTCGAGGAGCAGGAAGATGCGTCCCTCGATCGTGTCCGAAAGCACGAGGTTGTAGATCTGCGCGGTGTCCTGCTGTCCGTAGCGATGGATGCGCCCGATGCGTTGCTCGACGTCCATCGGGTTCCAAGGCAAGTCGAAGTTGAACAGCACCCGTGCGAACTGCAGGTTGATGCCCTCACGTCCGGCCGCCGTGCAGACGAGGACACGGGGACCATCCTTCTGGCGGAAACGCCGCTCTGCGGCCAGCTTGGCGCCATGGTCGCCACCACGCAGGACGACGACCCCCTGGCCGGGGTATGCGGCCTCGATCTCCCGCCCGATCAGGTCCACGGTCCCGAGGTACGTCGCGAAGATGACGATCTTCTCGGCGGGGTTCTCTCGCCACAGAGCGCCAAGGCCTCGGACCAGCTTCTCCACCTTGGTCTCGCGACGCGTCGGGAACCGCTTCAGGAGATCTGCGATGCGCAGTCGCTCTTCGGGCAGCGCGAGGCTTACGACCGCCACTGCCAGTTCCTCGCCGCCAGCAGCCGCCTCCTCGCCAGCGCCAGCATCGGACGCGAGAGCGAGGTCGTCCTCGCGGAGCTTGCGTAGCAGCCTGACCTTGATGTCGGCCAACATCCGGTCGGCCTCTCCGCGGCCCACAGCGTCACTCGGCAGTTCCATCTCTGCCCTGATGATGGTCCGCGCTTCGTCGTAGAGAGCTTCTCGCGCCTCGATGTCGAGCACTTCGTCCTTGATGATGGCCTCATGGATGGTGAGCATCAGCATCCGACGACGCAGCGTGCGTCGGACGGCGGCGAAACTGGACGCAGCGATCTTCTGGAAGATCGCCATGACGAAGCCGAGAGCACGACCTTGATTTCCCTGACGCTTCGCCAGCGCGAAGCCGTCCTCGAGGTACGCGCGGAGCTCAGCGTAGAACGCGCGCTCGTCGTCGTTCATCGTGAAGCTCTCGGTGTGTACCCACCGGCGAGCGAAGAGCGGGGAGCCATCGGGCTTGCAGGCGTCCGCCTTGGTGCGGCGGAAGACGAGCGTGTTCAGGCGGTGCCGGTTCTCGACCATGTCCTCGGGGCCTTTGAACATCGTCGGGTCCAGCAGTTGAACGAGCATCCAGAAACGATAGTGGTCGCCCTGGTGCGGCGTCGCCGACAGCAAGAGCAAGTCGCGCGCGTGACTGCGCAGCGCCTCGGCCAACTTGTAGTTCTCGGTCTTGGTGACCTTGTTGCCATTGCGGTACGCGGTCAGATGGTGGGCCTCGTCGAACACGACCAGATCCCACATGGGCGCGTCGAGGAGCTTCTTGACCCGGCGCGGGCGCTTGAGCGTGTCGATGCTGGCGATCAACCGGTGGTGCTTGACGAAGGCGTTGGTCTTCCGGTCGGTGACGTCGCCCTCGCTGCCGAAGACCTCGAAGTCCAGGTTGAAGACCTCGTTGAGCTCCCTGTGCCAGTTGTTGACCAGCCCTGCCGGCACCACCATCAAGGCACGCCGCAGCTCGCCCCGCCCAGCCAGCTCACGCAGGACCAACGCCGTCTCGATCGTCTTGCCGAGGCCGACCTCGTCGGCCACGAGGTAACGCCGTGGAGAGGCGGTCGCGATCCGGTGGGTCACGACCACCTGGTGCGGCAACAAGTCGATGCGCGCTGAGGTGAGCGCAGCCGCGCTCTCCATCAACGGCAGCGTGCGCGCCTCGAGTGCGAGCCAGGCTGTCCGGATCCGCTCTGACGAACCCTGGACGCCTCCGAGAACACGCTCGGTCCGAGAGAGCGCAGGGCGAAGGGCGCCAACCGGAACCTGGCGCTCGCCGAGGCCGAAGAACGCGCGGACGAACCCATTGCGCTCGGCGGCAACGACCACCCCCTCGCCGAACTCGGGATGTTGGACTCGCTGGCCTGGCGTGGGGGCGAACGCTTCAGCCATCACGAAATCCTCGGATGGTACATGCCCACCCAGGCATCGCCGTCGGGGTCGGTCGATGGGCCGGTCAAGATCCGCTCCGCGTCGCTCTCTGCGCCCGCCCAGATGAGGCGGCCGAGGGGGAGCTGCGCACCACCACGACCGGACCAGGAGTAGTCACCGGTTGCGAGGGCATAGCGCACACGGCTCCGGCCGGACGGCAGCCAGAACACGAGCGCGGCGTCACCCTGGTACTCGTCTTGGAATGCGAAGATCCGCGGCTTCAGATCCCGCTCAACCCAGGTCTCCGCGTCCTCGGGCGATAGGGCGTCGAGGCAGCCCTCGAGCCCGGCCACGACCAACGCGCGGCCGTCGTTTGACGGCAGGTCGTCAGGCCATGATCTGGCGAATGCGAAGAAGCCGCGGATGGAGGCGACCTCGGAGGGCTCGGCGAACGTGACCAGGGTGGACGGACACCACAGGAGCGAGCAGCCACGCCGGGTCCACGCCGTGTTGCGCATCAGCTTCATGCGCCAGCCCCCTGGTCAGCGAAGAGCGAGAGCTGCTGCGCCTGCGGTGCGTGGCTGGCCTGCCACGCCGAGTAGAGCCGTTGGGCCCTCGCTGCTGCCGTCCGCACCTGCGGGTCGTTCGACCGGGTGGCGAACCACTCCACGAGCGAGCCCAGAGCGGGGTGCGGCTTGAAGTTGCGGTTGTTCAGCGTGTCGTCGGCCTTGATGCCGCTGCCGTCGTAGCAGGCGCCGATCAGGAATGCGGCCTGGTCGTAGTCGTGGACCATGCCGACGCGGTGCTTCTTGTGCCAGGCCTGGGCGACCTCGGGGAACGGCTTGAGGTAGTAGACCTTCTTCTCCTCATGCACCCATCCGCGTTCCTCGAACTCGGACGGCGCGATCCCGGTGCCACGCAAGAACTTCTGCACTTGATCTCTGAGTTGCTCGACGCCGATGGCGACGGCGACATCGATCTCAAGGACATCGCCGGACGCGGTAAGCAGCTCTTCGGCGGACTCTTCTCGTAGGCGTATACATTCACGCCG
>JAGQIY010000337.1 GCA_020430865.1 Myxococcales bacterium | reverse complement strand
GTGAGTCCGAACTCGCTCTGCGCGAACACCTCGCGCTTGACGGCGAACCCTGCGGTGCCGAGCTTGCGATTCTTGGTGGCGTTCAGCAGAGTCATGTTGCCAAGCCGGTACCGACAGCGGTCCGCCTGATCGTCTGTGAAGCCGTCCCAGCCATCTTCGGGGTGTTCCGGGAGGATATGCTCGATGTTGTACTTGGTGTCCTCGGGATCATACCCGTGGTTCGAAACGTGACGTTCCACTTCGAACAGGATGTACCTAACCACTCGCTTGTTCCGACCCGAGGTGGTCCGCAGGGCCTTCTCTTCGAACGCACTGCGGAACTGGGAATCATTGAGGTAGATGGGCTTCAACGCACGTATCGCCTCTCGGGGGCTCTGAATGCTCCCGGTTGCGATGAAGCGGGCGATTTCGTTGTAGACCTTCTCTTGTTCTCCCGGCGCCAAATGCGCGATCACGTTGTACCGGAGCGCGACCACGACGCATGCCCTGAGAAGCTGAGTGAAACCTGCGTCATCGAAGACGCGGCGGGCAGCGAGCAGCAACGACCACTGCTGACGCACTCCAAACAAGTGGAGTTGTGACAGGTACTTCTGTTGATCCAACGTCCAACTAGGGTCGTGGGGATCATAGAGTGCAGCGTACGTGTCCGCGTCACGGTCGAGTTCACGCAGGAAATCAAAGACGTGCGCCCGATCGTTAATTTCTGCGCGGATTACCTTGAACAGCTCGGACTGACGGACGAAGGGTCGTTGGCTGTTCCAGAATACCCGGAGGAAATCCTGGACGCTCTCGCTGCCGAGCTTGCCGAGGATAGCTTCCCATTTCTCATCGAGTTCGCGCATCTCCCGCTCGTGCCCCCCCGCCGCATGAACCACCGAGAACAAGTAGTTCTTCAACAGGTCCGTAGACGAGAGACGGACACCTCGGGCGTTCAAAGTCTCGAAGACCTTGAAGGCGTTGAGTTCATCGGCGACCGAGATGACCGTGAAAAAGAGGCGATCCGCGATCGCGTCTACGAGCCGAGCATAGTCTGCCCCGTCCGAGCTGGAGTCGAGCTGCCTGCGCACCCGCTCCTCGAACCAAAGGAAGCAATTTCGCAAGAGCTTCTCTGAAGGGTTCAGTCCCCGCCGGGGCACTTGGGAAAGAGGAACGAGGTAGGTGCGGTACAGGCTGTCGTTGTGCCGGTTTAGAGTGAGCTTTGCCTGAGTGAGTAGTGTGACCGGGTCCAGAAAACCGATGTACGTCTTCCGGAGCTCTTCGATTCTCCTGGTGTTGTCATGCTCATCGACCTTGTTCTCGACCAGGATGTGGAGATTTTTCAGCACAGCCAGGATCAGCACGCTCAGCGTGGTGAGGCGCTGCTGACCATCGATCACATCGAAGTTCCGTTCGTCCCTCGTTTGAAGCACGAGGTAGCCCATGTAGTGGGCTGACTCACCGTCGGGCGCGAGAAGTCCGACGATGTCTTGCCATAGGTCGTCCCACTCCTCCTCGGTCCAGGAGTAGTCCCGCTGAAACGGCGGAACGCGATAGACCAGACCGTTGCCCATCAGCTTTCGCAGCGTTTGGTTCGACGTGTTGAACGTTGTTGCGGCGGCCACGGGTGCCAAGAGGCTACACCAGGGCTACAGGTGTTGCCACGAGGCCCGCCGAACGCATCCACGCATCGCGTCAGACCCCGGTTTACAAGTCACCTGGCGAGCGCCATGATTCCGCGCTCATGGCGGGAGGTTTGGAAATCAGCGCTCAGAAGCCGCTCTCCGGGGCTGCCGCCAAAGCGTGGATGAGCGCCGATGGAAGCGCATTCCAGGAGCTGCTCGCCGCGGCCCGGGAGCGCCGGGATAGCGCCTTTCCGGGCAAGCGCCTGACCTTCTCGCCGAAGGTGTTCCTGCCGCTGACCAACCTGTGTCGCAACCGCTGCGACTACTGCTCCTTCCGCAAGTCGTGGGGGCAGAAGGGCGCCGAGACCTTCGACCACCCGACGACCCTCGGTTGGCTCGACCGGGCGCAGGCTCAGGGTTGCGTCGAGGCCTTGTTTTGCCTCGGGGATACGCCGGAGACGGCGTTCCCGGAGTACGGCGCGCTGCTTGCCTCGTGGGGCCACGGCTCCACCGTGGACTACATCGCGTGGTCCAGCGAGCGGGCCCTGGAGCGCGATCTGCTGCCGCACACCAATGCCGGGATCTTGAGCGCGGAGGAGATGCGGCGCCTGAAGCAGACCAACGTGAGCCTCGGGCTGATGCTCGAGAACATCAGCCCGCGCCTGTGTGAGGCAGGTGGGGTGCATCGCAACGCGCCGGACAAGCACCCGCAGAAGCGCATGGCGATGCTCGAGAGCGCTGGTGAGCTGCAGATCCCCTTCACCACGGGGATCCTGCTCGGCATCGGGGAGACCAATGACGAGATCGTCGATAGCCTGGTGGCCATCGCCGACTTGCATGCGCGCCATGGTCACATCCAGGAAGTGATCGTGCAGAACTTCCGGGCTCGGCCCAAGATCCCCATGCGGGACGCGCCGGAGCCCGACGACGTGCAGGTGGCGCGCGCGGTGGCGCTGGCGCGGCTGATCCTCCCGCAAGACGTGAGCGTGCAGGCTCCGCCGAACCTCAACCCCAGGGCCACGCGGCTGCTCATCGATGCGGGCATCAATGACTTCGGTGGCATCAGTCCGGTGACGCCGGACTACATCAACCCGATCCATCCCTGGCCCCACCTCGTCGACTTGGAAGCGGAGTGCCGCGAGGCGGGGTTCGAGCTCAGGCCCCGATTGCCGATCTATCCGAACTTCGTCGCGCGTACGGGGTTCCTCTCCCCCGAACTCCGAGCTGGCGTCGCACGGGCTCGAGAACGCCTCGCCCGGGTGAGCTCCGCCGCTGACCTCGCTCCAGGCGCTGGCGCTCGCGCGACGCTCCCCGTGACTCAGCCCTTGGTGGGTTCCGTATGAAAACGACGCTGTCTTCCGTCACGCTGCCCTCGAACGTTACGCCAGCCATCGCTGCCATCCTCGAACGCAGCCTGGCGGGCGATGAACTGTCGGTCGCCGATGCAGTGCTGCTGTGTGGGGCAAATGGGCGAGATTTCCACGCCTTGGTGCAGACGGCGGACGTGCTGCGTGAAGCTCAAGTTGGGGACGCGGTCAGCTACGTCGTGAACCGCAACCTCAACTTCACGAATGTCTGCGTAAAGGCTTGTAAGTTCTGCGCTTTCTCGAGGACCAATCGCTCGGAGCAGGGCTACTTCTTGCCGCGCGAGGAGATCGTCCAGCGCGTGGTCGAAGCGCACTCGTTGGGGGCGACGGAGGTCTGCCTGCAAGCGGGGCTCGCGCCGGGGCTCGACGGACGCTTCTATATCGAGCTTTGCCGCACGGTTAAGGAAGCGGTGCCGGACATCCACGTGCACGCCTTCAGTCCCGAGGAGGTCAAGTACGGCTGCGAGCGCAGTGGTCTCAGCATCCGTGCATACCTCAGGGAACTGAAGGCGGTTGGCCTCGGGTCGCTCCCGGGAACCAGCGCGGAGGTGCTGGATGACGGCGTGCGCAAGCGCCTGGCCGGAGGACGCATCACGACCGAGGAGTGGATCTCCGTCATCACGACGGCTCATGAACTCGAGATCCCGACCACCTCGACGCTCATGTATGGCCACGTGGAGAGCGACGAGGAGCGCGTGCGGCACCTCGCGCTGCTGCGTACGCTGCAGCGCCGCACGGGCGGCTTCACGGAGTTCGTGCCGCTGTCCTTCGTGCACCAGGAGTCGCCCATGTACAAGAAGGGCATGCTCCCGGGGTGTCGTCCCGGTCCGACGGGGCACGAGGTGATGCGGCTCTTCGCCATCTCGCGGCTGATGCTCGGCGCGGACATCCCGAACCTGCAAGCGTCGTGGGTGAAGGAGGGCCTGCGTCAGGCGCAGCTGTTGCTGTCGGCTGGAGCCAACGACCTGGGCGGCACGCTGATCAACGAGAGCATCTCGACCAGCGCTGGGGCGGCCCACGGCCAGCGCGTGAACCCGAGTGAGCTGCGGCGGCTGATCCGCGAGGCGGGTCGCACTCCCGTGGAGCGCAGCACGCTGTACGTCGAACGCCAGCGCTTCACGGCCGACGCCGCGCTGGACCCTGCGGAGCCCCTCGACTCGGTGAGCGACGATGACCCACGTTTCGGCTCCTACGCGCAGCTCACGGCGGATCCGCGCTTCCGCTTCGAGCCGGTCGAGCGCGAGGCGATCAAGCCCCGCTCGCTTCCGGTTCACTGAGCCCTGGAGGCAGCGTCGCGAAGTCGCTGGGATCGTCCACGTCGAACGCGAGCTCGGGGTCGCGCACGACGAGTGCCTCGGGGAAACGTGCGAGGTGGACTTCCAGGCTCTTTCCGCTGCCGAACGCCGTGCCAGCGGACACGGGGAGGCGCAGCCCGAGCGCGTTCGTCGCGATCTCGTGGCGATCGGGAGCGATGATCTGGCTCGAGCTCCGGAGCCCGTCGGTCAGGAGGCTCAAGGATCGCTGGCTGAGCCGCGGCAGGTCGCCCATGAGCACCAGGCCATGGCTCGCGCCGTTGTCGCTCGCGTGGGCGAGGGCACCGTCGATCACCGCGGCGAGGCCATGTGCGTGTGGAGGGTCGGGGAGGGCGAGCAAGCCGCGCTCGGTCGCGTGGACGCGCACGGCGGCCGAGTTGCTGACGATCAGCACCTGGGCGACGTCGGGGTGGCGCGAGAGCTCGGTGCTGACGTGGTCGAAGAGCCGGCGCGCGAAGTCAGCGCGTTCCCTGGGGTCGAGGCTCGGGCCGAGGCGACTCTTGGCGGCGTCGAAGGCCTTGACCGGGACGATGGCCCACAGGTTCATCGCTCCTCCAGGAGCTCCAGTGCGCACTTGACGACGCACTCGGCGAGGCTTCGCGAGTCGGCCCGTGTCCGCATCAGGGTTGCTCCGGGAAACCAAGATACGTCGCAGCGCGGTTGCTGATCGAGATCGCTCGCCTCGACCACGCAGCCGTTCACCAGACCGGCGTAGTGTAGCATCACCGCGTGCGGGCTGGGCGTGAGGCCGTCCAGGTCGTTCAGCATCTCCGCCAAGGGGCCCTTCACCGCTCGGCCGCCGATGATCGGGCTGACGGCGAGGCACGGCTTCCTCTCGACGCGCTCCCTCACCCCCGACAAACGCAAGATCGGGTCGATGGAGACGTAGGGATTCGACGGCGCGATGAGCACGCAGTCCGCTCGCTCGAGGGCGTGCAGCACCTCGGGCGTCGCCTCCCCAGAGCCGCCGAGCTCGACCCGCGCCACGGGGTCCTTGGCGCGACGTCGCACGAGCCAGTCCTGGAAGGCCAGGCGCTGGCTGGGCTCGCCGGCGTCCGCGCGGGTGTGGATGAACGTCGGCTGAGGTGCGTCACTCATCGGCAGCACGCGATGCTGCACCCCGAAGCTCTCGAACAGGCGGCTGGTGACGCTGGTGAGCGTGGCGCCGCCGGCGAGTGCCTGGGTGCGCACCAGGTGCGTGGCCAGATCGCGGTCCCCGAGCTGAAACCAGGTCACTGCTTCCCTCGGGAAATGTTCCTCCAGGCGGTCCATGGCGGTGACGGCGTGGAACGTCTCCTCCTGTAGGCCCCAGCCGCGCGCCTCGTGGCCCACGCCGGAGACCGAGTACATCACCGTGTCCAGATCCGGTGAGATGTCGAGGCCCCAGTGCTTGAAGTCGTCTCCGGTGTTGACCACCAGGCTGAGGGCGTCGGCGCCCAGCACGTCGCACAGACCGCGCGCGAGCCGCGCGCCACCCACGCCGCCGGAGAGGTAAACGAAGCTCGGCTCCTTGGCTGTTCGTGTCACAAGTACAGGTCCTGTTCCGGGCTCCTGACCAGGTCCCGCGCTCCCGCCTGTTCGTCGATGGTTAGCTCGAGGCCTCGCACCACCACGACCGGTCGACTCTCCGCGGCCTGCCCCGCCACCAGATCGGCCGCGGCGGCGATCTGGTCCGCCTGGGCGGTGATGGTGTGTTCCAGCGTGCGCCCGAAGAGATCCAGGTCACCCCGCTGATCGTTCAGCGCCGCCAAGCCCGAGATGCCGACGGCGACGCCAACCGTTCCCGTGCGGAAAGGGCGACCGAAGGAGTCGCTGAGGATGACCGCCGGTTTGACCCCGGTGTGCCCGTAGAGCCCCTCACGAATGCGCCAGGCCGAGGCGTCGGGCGCCTCGGGCAGAAGCAACACCCAGGGCCCGCTGCCTTCCTCGGCGATGGCGGGTGCCGAGTTGCTCTGATCGATCCCGGCGTTCGCGGACACGAAGCCGAGACGATGGCGCACGATGAGGACACCCCTGGCCTTGCGACTGATCTGGGTGGACTCTCGCAGGATCAGCGTCACCAGCCTGGGGTCCTTGTCCACCTGGCGTGCGATGGCGCGACCCTCCGGGCTCGGCGTGACGCGCGACAGATCCACGAAGCGGTCCTCGGCGCGTGAGACGAGCTTCGACGTCACGACGACGACGTCGTGCGGACGCAGCTCGACGGCGTTCTTCTCGAGCGCCTGCGCGAGCAGGGCGGGCAGGTCGTCCCCGGGCGAGACGATGGGCAGCCCGGAGAGGGCAATCAGCTCGAGTCGACCGCTGGGCAACACCGAGAGCGCTCCTAGCGCTGCCTACCCCAGACAGCAACCTGCGGACGCCGATCGGTCTCTCGGCGGGTCTGGGGGTGAGGCGCGCGGAAGCGAGCCGTGGCGCGCCAAACACCGCTCCCTTGGTTGGTGCGCGCGGTGGGTATCCGCTATAGCCTGGCGGCGCGCCACGCCCGGCCTCATGAAGCCGTGGGCGCGAGGAGAATGAGCAAGATGAAGATCGGAATCGTTGGCGGAACGGGCAAAGAGGGGCGGGGGATCGCGCTGCGTTGGGCCAAGGCCGGCCACCAGGTTGCGATTGGCTCGCGCGACGCGGAACGGGCCGCCGCCAAGGCAAGCGAGCTGAGCACTCCGGGCACGCTGCTCACGGGCACGGACAATGCGACCGTCTGCAGAGAAGCCGAGGTCGTGCTCCTGAGCATTCCGTTCAGCGGGCATCGTGAGACGCTGGAGGCGCTGAAGGAGGCGCTGGCCGGCAAGATCGTGATCGACATCACCGTGCCGCTGAAGCCGCCGAAGGTGCGTGAGGTGAACCTGCCCGAGAGCACCAGCGCGGCCGAGCAAGCGCAGGCGATCCTGACGGATTCGAAGCTGGTCGCGACGCTACACCACGTGAGCTCGGTGCACCTCAGCGACCCGGAGCACGGCATCGAGTGCGACGTGCTGGCTGTCAGCGATCACGCGGACGCGCTGGAGTCAGTGCTCGGATTGCTCCAGGACCTCGGCCTGCGTGCCTTCAATGCTGGACCACTCAAGAACGCCGTCGCCCTGGAGTCCCTGACGCCGGTCCTGCTGCACCTGAACAAGGTGTATGGTGGCTCGGCCGGGATCCGGATCTCCGGGCTCAAGTAGCCGCACCGCGCGGAAACGGTGACAGCCTACGAGTTCAGCTCGGCAAGCAGACGGAGGGCCTCGGGCTGCTGGGTGCCGACCATCATGGTGCCGATCTTGGACTCCTTCCAAATCTGGAAGCGTTCCTTGATGCGCTCCTTCGGGCCGACCAGGTTGAAGGTGTCGACCATCTCGTCTGTCACCGCCAAGATCGCCTCGTTGCGCTTCCCGGCGAGGTAGAGGTCCTGGATCTGCTTGGCTTCGGCCTCGAAGCCGACCCGTGACACGTACTCGTTGTAGAAGTTCTTGTTCTTGGCGCCCATGCCGCCGACGTACAGCGCGAGGGTCATCTTCAGGGGCATGCGGCAGGCGTCGAGATCGTCTCCGACGATGCAGGCGACAGCCGGGGCCACATCGAAGTTGTCGAGGCCCTTGCCGTTGCCGGCCTTGTCGAAGCCCTTCTGCAGGTTCTCCTCCACGACCTCGAAGCGGCCTGGATGCAAGCACGTCATCAGCAAGCCATCAGCAATCTCGCCGGCTTGAGCCTGGGCCTTCGGCGCCATCGAGCCGAGGTAGATCGGGATGTTCGGGTTTCCGTGCAGAATACTCTTGAGCGGCTTGCCGAGGCCCATCGAGCCCGCGCCCTTGTAAGGCAGCTGATAGATCTGCCCGTCGTAGGTGAGGGGCTCTTTGCGCTCGAGGATCTTGCGCACGATCTCCACGTACTCCCGCGTCCACGTCAGCGGCTTGTGGTACGGCACCCCATGCCAGCCCTCGACGACCTGGGGCCCTGAGGTGCCGAGTCCGAGCAGGAAGCGACCGCCGGACAGCGCGTCCATGGTCATCGCGGTCATCGCCGTGTTCGCCGGGCTCCGCCCGGGCATCTGCATGATGCCGGTGCCAAGCTTGATCGTCTTGGTCTGAGCGGCGATCCAGGCGAGGGGAGTGACGGCATCGCTACCCCACGCCTCGGCGCTCCACACCGAGTGATAGCCGAGGCGTTCAGCCTCCTGAATCAGCTCGATGTTGATGTGAACGTTGGACGAGGAGTAACCGAAGACGTAGCCGAGGCGCATGGCCCCACTCTACGGTGGATCCTCAGGGAGGAACACTGGAAGCGCGCTACAGGCGTTCGACGATCATGGCCATGCCTTGGCCGCCACCGACGCACATCGTCTCGAGCCCAAAGCGCTTGTCATGGGCCTTCAGGTTGTTCAGCAGCGTCGCCATGATGCGGGCGCCGGTCATGCCAAAGGGGTGCCCCAGCGCGATGGCGCCGCCCGCGACGTTTAGCTTCTCCCAAGGGATCCCGAGCTGCTTGGCCGATGGGATGACTTGCGCCGCGAACGCCTCGTTGATCTCCACCAGGTCGATCTGATCCATCGTCATGCCCGCACGCTCGAGCGCCTGGCGGCTCGCTTCGATGGGGCCAAGACCCATGATCTCCGGGTTCAGGCTGCTCACTCCGCTCGACACGATGCGCGCGAGTGGCTTGATTCCCAGCTCCTTCGCGCGCGTGTCGCTCATCACCACCACCGCTGCCGCGCCGTCGTTTAGCGGGCAGGCATTGCCGGCGGTGATGCGGCCGTCAGGGCGAAAGACGGGTTGGAGTCCCGCGAGCTTCTCCACGGTGGTGCCAGCGCGCGGGCCGTCGTCTTTGCTCACCGTTTGGCCGCCTTCGAGCGTGATTGGCGTGATCTCTGCGTCGAAGTGGCCCTTCTCCACATGAGCCACGGCGCGCTGTTGGCTCATCGCGGCGAACTCATCCATTTCCGCGCGGGAAACATTCTCGGCTTCGGCGACGTTCTCCGCCGTCTGACCCATTGCGATGTAGATGTCGGGCAGGCCTTCTCCGGGGGCCCAGCTCGGCTGTCCACCTTGGCTGCGCAGATTCGTGCGAGCCATCGCATCGTTGAACTTGGAGTTGATGCTGTTCTCCATGCCGTCGGCCTTGCCAACGCCGAATCGGCTCACCGTCTCGACACCGCCAGCGATGAACACGTCGCCTTCGCCTGCGGCGATGGCGTGGGCCGCCATGCGGATGGTCTGGAGGGATGAGGAGCAGTAGCGGTTCACCGTGACGCCCGGGGCGTTCAAGCCGGCAAGCACGCTCGCCACGCGTGCGACGTTGTAGCCTGCTTCGCCCGCTGGTTGGCCGCAGCCGACGATCACGTCTTCGACGCTCTCACGGGGCAGCGCGGGCACCTGCTCGAGCACCGCATTGAGGATTGTGGCCAGCAAGTCATCCGGGCGGCAGGAGACCAAGGAGCCCTTGAAGGCTCGACCAATCGGGCTGCGCGTTGCGGCGACAATCACTGCTTGAGACATGTTCGGATCTCCTG
>JAGQIY010000336.1 GCA_020430865.1 Myxococcales bacterium | reverse complement strand
CCCCAGCGGGTGGTGATCGACGAGGTGGCGGGGGTGTTGATCGCGATGGGGATGGTACGCAGGCGCTCCGTCCGCACCCAGGCGCTCGCGTGGCTGCTCTTCCGAGCCTTCGATATCACCAAGCCCGGCCCCGTCTCGAGCGCGGAGAAGCTCCAACCCGCGGGGATCGGCATCATGGCAGACGACCTCGTAGCTGGCGCGCTCGCAGGTCTCGCTGCCCGCTTTCTCTGAGTCGGCGCACACCTCTGGCTGAGGCCGAACGGGCCTCGGCTGCTCGTGTCGAGCCGGGGGGACCAATGTAAGTAAGAACAATTCCACGCTTTATAGGGCGTGAAGCCCGCGCCGCAACTCCGTCGCTCGTGCTAAGCATGCGGACGAGGGACCTCATGAACATGCTGCTCAGTGGAATTGGGAAGGGCGCGAAGAGCCCTGGAAAACTCGTGCCGTTTCGCTTTCGCGAGGTGGACGATGCGGTGCTTCTGACCAGCTACTTCGGTGACTGGGCCTTCGTGACCCGTGAGGAGTTCCGCGGCTTGTATCGAGGCGAGCTACCACCCGAGCTGGAAGCGCGACTCGCCGAGAAGAACTTCATCCGCGATCGAGTGGACGTCGAGCAGCTGCGAGAGCGTCTTCGCTACCGGCGCCGCTTCCTGAACTACGGGCCGATCCTCCACATCATGGTGGTGACCCTGCGCTGCAACGAGACCTGCGTGTATTGCCACGCGAGTCGCGCCAACATGGACCAGGTCGAGACCGACATGAGCCGCGACCACGCGGAGAAGTCGGTGAACCTCGCGCTCCAGAGCACGGCGCCGCGCATCACCATCGAGTTCCAGGGGGGCGAGCCCCTCGCGAACTTCCCCGTGGTGAAGCACATCATCGAGTACGCGATCGAGAAGAACCGTGCCTATGGCAAGGAGCTCGAGTTCACGATGGTCAGCAACCTCGCGCTGATGACCGAAGAGAAGCTCGATTACCTGATCAAGCACAAGGTGCAGATCTGCACCAGCATCGATGGCCCGGAGAAGCTCCACAACAAGCAGCGCATCCTGACCACCGGTAACGCCTACCAGCTGGCGGCCGACTGGATCGAGCGCATCAACAAGCGCTACATCGAGCTCGGCCTGGACCCCGTGCTGTATCACGTCGAAGCGCTACTGACGACCACGAGAGCCGCTTTAGATATCCCCAAGGAAATCATCGACACCTACGTGAACCTTGGCTGCCGTTCCATCTTCCTGCGCCCCGTCGATCCGTTCGGCTTCGCCGACAAGACGCAGAAGACCATCGAGTACGAGCGCAAGCGCTACGAGGACTTCTACCGCACGGCGGTCGACTACATCATCGAGCTGAACAAGCAGGGCACCCAGGTGCTGGAGCGCTTCGCGTCGATCTTCCTGACCAAGATCCTGACCGGCGACGACCCGAACTTCCTCGACATCCGCAACCCGTCCGGAGCGGGGGTCGGAGGCATCGCCTACAACTACGACGGCAACGTCTTCATCAGCGACGAGGGGCGTATGCTCCACGAGATGGGCGACGACACCTTCCTCCTGGGCCACGTGGACGACGCCAAGTACCGCGACCTGATGACGCACGAGACGGTGCGCGCGGCGCTGATCGCAAGCAACCTCGATGCCCAGCCTGACTGCGTGAACTGCACCTACAACACGTATTGCGGTATCAAGCCGGAGAACAACTACACGACCCACGGTTCAATCCAGGGACGCACCCGGGAGAACGCGATCTGTCAGGTGCACAAGGGGATCCAGGACTACTTGTTCACGAAGCTCCATCAGGCCGATCCCTCGACGCTCGAGATCTTCCGGCGCTGGACCACGATCCGCGAGCGCAGTCACTTCCTGCAGACGGGCACCGCCTCCTGAGGGCCCGTGAACGGCGAAGTCGCTCGATGATCGCGGTCGAGACCGCAGGGAGACGGGCGCCCGAGGAGGGAGCGCCGCAGGAATACGCGGGCGTTTCGCAGAGCGGACCGACGACCCCGCCCGCCGCAGCAAGAGGATCGGCCGCGAGGGCGATTGAACTCCCCGTTCGCTGGCCCCAAGTGTTTCCTTACGGCAATTCCCTGGACGGCTGGGTTGGCAAGGCACTGGCGCAGGCCGCGCTCGTCTGCGTGGCCCTGGGGCTTGGCGGCTGTGAGAGCGGGTCCACACCGCACGAGGCGCCGCCACAGAAACCGCCGGCCGAGGCGAAGCCTCGAGCCGCAGCCGCGGCGCCGACTCCCCTCACCCCCAAGACCGAGGGCATCGAGTGGGCAGGCAACATCCACTGGGTGAGCTACGAGGACGGCCTCGCGCAGGCCAGATCCGAAAAAAAACCGCTGTGCGTAGTCGTATACGCGGACTGGTGTCCACGCTGCAGGGAGCTCGCTCGGGTGTTCCATCGCCCCGATGTCGAACGCCTGGCGAAGGACCTCGTCATGGTGCGTCAAAACGCAGACGAACCGAGCGATTGGCTGAACCAACCACCGCTCGCAGCGCACGGAAAGTACGTACCGCGAGTCTTCTTCTTCGACCGCCGCGGCAGCTTCGTCTCGCAGATCACCAGCTCCCATCCGCGCTACCCGTTCTTCTATGCTGCAGGCGCTCCCGAGGCCTTGACGAGCAGCATGCGGAAGGCCGTGGCGTTGCCGCTCTGAGCGCGCCGACGAGCTCGCTAACGCGAGCTAGCGGTCGCATGTCGCTGAGTGCCAGCACTCCCGTGAAGCTCTGGTGGTGCAGTGTGTCAGGCAGCCATGGACGCGCGGCGTCATCACTGCTCGCTGGTTGATCCACCGCGCGTTGCCCTGCGTAACCGGCTGCGCATTGCCGGTTTCCCTACGGGATTCCATGCGGGCATCACCCACAGCCCACTTGCCTGATTCCTCACCGCTGCGCCAGGCTACTCCTCAGGACGACGGGCGGGTCTCGTCGGCCGCGCTCCCGGTGAGCGAAGCGAAGAGGAAGTCAGCTGATGCCAGAACCGAAGCAAGGGACCCTCGCCGACTACGTCGAGTTCAGGGACGAGAAGCTAGCTCAGAAGTTTGGGTCGACGCCGATCCCGATGTCGACGCTCTACGAGGCGTACTTCGATGGCGCGCTGGAGCTGAAGACCGATCTCACGACGCTGCTGAAGAAGCGCCACCTCTTCGTCAAGTACTCCCTGACGCAGGATCACCTGAAGTGGGCAGTCACGAACTTCGTGCCGGAGGTGAGCATTCACTCCAAGGCGCGGGACCAGCGCATCGTGCGCGAGCACTACGACCGCGGGAACGACTTCTTCCAGAGCTTCCTCGGCGATCGCATGGCCTACACCTGCGCGTTCTTCTCGCAATCCGGGGAGTCCCTGGACAGCGCTCAGTGGTCGAAGCTGGATCGCGTCTGCGCGAAGCTCGGGCTGGAGCCTGGCATGAAGCTGCTCGACGTCGGCAGCGGCTGGGGCGCGTTGCTCGCCCACGCAGCAGAGCACTACGGCGTCGACGCCACGGGTGTTAGCCTGGCGGAAAAAGAGACGGAGCACGCGAACGCCCACCTGAAGCGGCTCGGGCTGAGTTCGCGGGCGCGCGCGGTGTGCGCCGACTACCGGGACATTCAGGACCAGCGCTTCGATCGCATCGCCTGCCTGGAGATGGTCGAGCACGTCGGCGTCAAGAACCTCTCGGCGTTCTTCGAGCGACTCTACGAGCTGCTGGAAGACGACGGCACGCTGCTCATGCAGTGGACCGGACTGCGACGCGGCTTGCATCCGGAGGACCTGATCTGGGG
>JAGQIY010000335.1 GCA_020430865.1 Myxococcales bacterium | reverse complement strand
GACTTCGCGCGACGCCAGGGAGACTATCGCGAGACCCTGCAGCAACCCAGCACGCTGCAGGACTCCGAGATCGCTGAGCGTCCCAGCGGCGCGTACGCGAGACAAGACGCCGCCGCAGCGAGAGCGCGGGACGCCGCCTAGCAGGCTGTCAGGCTCCGACTCGGGGTTTGAGTCGGAACGTGGCGGCACTGGAAGTAGCGGCGCGCGTTCACTGGCCAGCGAGTTGTTTGAGCAGCGAGCAGCCGTTCGGGCTCTGCTGGTCGCATGAGCGCTGGTACAGCGCTCGCGCCTTCTCGATGTCCTGCGGAACGACGAGTCCTTGCTGGTAGAAGCGCCCGAGGAACGGGCAGCCGTAGAGGAATTCGCCAGCGTTGCAGGCCATGTTGTACAGCTCGAAGGCCGTGGCGTTGCTCTGAGGCACGCCATGGCCTTCCGCATACAGCAGCGCCAGGCCAGAGCAGCCTACTGCCTCGCCGCCCTCGCATACCCTGGTGAAGAGATCCCGCGCTCTTGCGTAGTCTTGGGGGACGCCCTGACCCATGTAGTACGCGAAGCCGTAGTTGTGGCAGGCGAGGAGGTTGCCGCCTTCGCAGCCACGCTTGAAGAGCGGCGCAGCCGTCGCGAGCTGATCGCGCTCCAGGTAGTGGTAACCCAGGACAGCGCAGCTATCGGCGTTGCCAGCGACGCACTGGGCCTCGCAATCGGACTCGTCATCAGGATCACAGAAGCGCGCGCTGCCGGGCGCTGCGACGGCGCACTTGCCACCCTGGAACGCGAAGCCCTCTGGGCAGTCTCTGACCTCGAGATCCGGTTCTTGCGGCGCGTTGCCGTTGACGATCGGCTTCAGCTCCAGGCGGATCAGCGCCCCACACTGGTTTGGGGGAGACAGCGCCTTGGAGGTCGAGGCCTGGCAGGCGCGAGCGTCTCCATCGCGCTGCTTCGCCAGGCGCTTGGACATGGTTCCCGCGCTGGCACCGGCGCCGAAGATCTCCGCCGCGACTCGGGCCTTGCCTCGAGTGCCCTGGCTCATCGCGAAGGCGCCAAGGGTCGCGCCGCGCACGAAATGCGTCGCGCCTTCGCACTCACCCTTCAGATCGGAGGTGCCCAGGCTGACTCGGGAGGCCTTGGACCGACCCACCATGGCGACCGCGACGTCCAGCGACGCTCCGCGAGACAGCTCCGCCTGGAGATCCACCGCGAGCACTCGCCCCACGCTGGGCAGGTTGGCGGCGACCTCGTCGGCGGTCTCGAGCTGGATGACCTGCTCCTTGAGCGTGGTACCCTTGAAGCCGTAGCCGCCCTGGACGCGACAATCGGATAGCAGCCTGATGCCGTCGCAGTCGTAGTGAACCACCGCCACGCCCTCGCTCATCGCGGCTTCCAGCTGCAGGCGGTCGTTCGGATCCATGTCCACGACGAGCGTGTCTCGGGTCGCCTTCGTCTCGAAGCACTTCTGAGCACCGCCGACGGCCTGGTCGTAACGGATTGGGTCGGGAGCCACCGGGTCAGGGGCCTGGCCGCCAGCGCAACCCAGCGCGGCTGCCGCCAAACTCGTCGAGAGCCAACACGTCCGCCGTTTCGTCATAGTTCCGTCCACTCGAAGGGGTCCAAACCGCGGATCATACCTGGGGGCGCCGCCGTGTCATCTAGATTTGCGCGCCCCTCTCCCGCAGGCTCCAACCGCTGATTTCCTGGGATTTTCCGCGAAGAAAGCCGTTCGAGATGGGGGGCCGCGGGGCGTCTCAAACGGAGAACTGCTGGATGCCCAGGGGAGATGTGGCTAAACCCGACCAGCGCCGGGTCGTTCTTCGGTCTGCCGACTGAATACTTCCGCGAGGTTGCTCAAAGCCGAGATGGACGAAGGAGTCTGGGAGTACGCGGGGTTCGTCGTCGACGGTCGGAAGTGCCCGCTGATCGTCGTGACCTTTCCCGATTGGGCGGATCTCGCGGCGTACGAGGCGCTGTTCGAGGAGTACGCACGCCTCGCGGAAGCCCACCGGGATCTGGCCTGGCTGATAGACTTCCGCGCCTTCAATCCGATCACGGCGCCCTCGCCGGTGCGCTACGCGTCGGCCGAGGTCTTTGCGCGTTATCGCGATCGCTTGCTCGCGAGCACCCTATGCGAGGCGCGGGTGGTCGAGAGCATGCTCGGTCGTGGGGTGCTGACCGCGTTCGACTGGATCACCGGTCGGAAGTGGCCGACCGAGAACTTCAAGCGCCAGGACGACGCCATGCGCTGGATCACGAGCTGGCAGATCCGCTCGGATCTGGCGCACGGGCGCCGTCGCTGACGCCCTGCGTTTCTCGACCACCCTGACTCAAGGTTCGGGGCCCCGTGCCGTTTCCGGAAACGATGGAGGAATAGCATGGTCGATGGGCTCTGGCTGGGTGGTGGTGGATTCGCGGTGGACTCGAGGGAGGCTCCCTTGGTCGTCGTCACCTTCCCGACGGAGGCGTCCACGCCTCAGTACGAGCTGCTGTTCGAGCACTATGCGGAGCTCTGTCAGAAGCACTCACGGATCGCCTGGTTGATCGAGTTTCGAGGCTTCGATCCCGTCAAGGCTCCGGCATCCGTCAGGAGACAGAGCGCGCAGATTTTCGCTCGTCATCGGGAGCGCTTGCAGCGGTCGACGGTGTGTGAAGCGCGCGTCGTGGAGAGCACGGTCTCCCGTGGTGTGCTGACGGCGTTCGACTGGCTCACCGGCTCGAAGTGGCCGACGCGCCAGTTCGCGAGCTTCTCCGAGGCGGCGGCCTGGGCACGCAAGATGCTCGAGTCCGATGGAAGGCCGGAGCGCCCCCAGTTTCCGTCGTTTCACCGGGTTTGACGCGTGCCTCGCGCTACTCACAGACCGGCTCCGCCGGCTCACAGCTGGTGAACCAGGGGAAAATCGGCTGGTTCTCGTAGTGCGCGCAGGCGGGCTGATTGAAGCCGATGGGGCCTGCGTCGAGGGCATCGATGCAGGCTTGGAAGTAGTCCGGGGGCTGGAGCTTGCAGCGTTGCGTTTCCGTGCTGTAAGGCGTGGAGTCAGACTCTCCGTACCGGCTCCCATCAGCGGCGGTGAGCACGTACTCTGGATCCGACGACCGACTCAGCATGACCCGGATCTGGCTACCCCAGGCGTACGTGACGTCCTTGGTCGTGTCGAAGCGGTAGAGCCCGGGCTCGCGGTCGCGCAGCGCTTCGAGGAGCTGGCGCGTTCTGGGAGGCCCATCCGCCTCCCTTTCGTTGGATGTCATCCAGCCGTAGATGTCCGGCGGGGCGCACGCGAGGAGCCGTTGCATGTCGCTTGGCGTGCAGGAGTAGCTCGCCGGTTCGCAGGACTGGAAATAGGGCAGCGGCAGCGTCTCCCAGTCAGCGTAGATCTGGACGCACTCGGCTGCCTCATTGCCCTGGGGATCCGTGAGGATGGCGCTGACGCAGGACTGGAAGTAGGCCTCCGGCTTGAGCGTGCAGCGCTGGATCGGCGTGGTCTCGTCGATGTCGGTGGGCGGATCGCTGGTGTAGGCGTGAACCCTGTGCTTCGAGGCGTGGAGCACGCTGCCGTCATCGGTGACGATCAAGACGTCGTGGTGGTAGCCGGAGCCGCCGCCATCCTCGGTGGTGCGGGTCAGGCTGAACTTGCCGGGCGTTCGTGAACCGAGGCGCCTGAGCACGTACTCCAGGCCGTCGATGCTCAGCTCGCCGCTGCCGTCGTCGAAGCTGGCGGTCGCTGGGTAGCTTGGCGCTTGGCCGCACACGTTCAGCGCTTCGTACGTGGTTTCTCCGCCGGCGGTGCCACCCGCACCCGCCGTCGCTCCAGCACCGGCAGCGGCGCCAGCTCCTGCGGAGCCAGCGCTCCCGGCGCTGCCGCCGTTCCCCAAGGAATCGTCACTCGCTGAGCTGCCGCAGGCGCTCGGGAATGCGAGGAGAAGGAATGGACCCAGGAAAGAAAGCTGACGCATGCCGAGGGGTTAGCAAAGCAGATGCCAGCTCGGGCATGCGACGATACTTGCGGATTTCAGCGTCACTGGCGCGCCGGCACAGTCTGGCGCAGGACTTGGACCGTGCGAGTCCACCCACGCAGAGAACTCTCGGCGCCAAGCTTCGGTGGGCCGAGGTTTTGGTCCGCCTTTGCGCACCGCGGAGTGGTAGCTCTGCGGCGTGAGCTACCACGACCTGGAGCGATCTCCACGCTTGCTCGAGGAGTTGCCCGAGCCTCAGCGGGCACGGCTGCTGGAGCTCTGGCAGAGCGCTCGCAAGCGCCAGCACGCTCACCTGCTGGGGGCGATCGAGCAGATCTTGAGCGGCGTGCCGTTCGTGTTTCGATCCACGGTACGGAAGATCCTGATGTGATGGACGCGATGGATCGACAGGCGGAGCTGACGAAGCTGGCTCGAGTGCTGGCCGTCGAACCTGGCGACCTGGCCTTCCTCGAAGGCGCCCGGGTTGGCTCGCTGCGTGAGTTCCGCCGGGCGGCGACCCACACTTTGTTCGACGATGGACGCGAGACGTTCCGCCGACTGGCCAAGCTCAGCCGACTCTTGCCGGTTCCGCTGTTGGTGCGCTTCACCACGAGCCTGGTGGGCCCGGAGCTCGCGGGGCGAGTCGCCAGCGAGATGGAGCCGGAGCGTGCGGCTCGCATGTCATCGGAGCTGCCCGTCGATTTCCTCGGGGAAGTATGCTTGCATCTAGATCCCGAGCGCTCGCGGGAGGTGATCCGCGGCATAGCGCCGACCGGGATCCGAGACGTCGGGCTCGAGCTGTTGCGGCGCAAGGAGTACATCTGCATGGCGCGCTTCGTCGACGTGCTCGAAGAGAGCGTCCTCGCGCAGATGATGGCGGCGATCGTCGATGAGACCGACCTCCTGCGCATTGGCTTCTACGTCGAGGACAAGGCTCAGCTCGACATGCTGATCGGCTTGCTCGATGACGAGCGCCTCGAGCGCCTGCTGTTCGCGGCGAACCGCGCCGCGTTGTGGCCGGAGGCGATCGCTCTGATGAATCACGTGCGCTCGGAGACCCGGGCGCGTCTCGGCGATCTGACGGCGCAGCAGCCCGAAGAGCTGATCCATGGGCTGGTGTTCGCTGCTCACGAGGCGGGGCTGTGGCCTGAGCTGCTCGACATCGTCGCTCACATGTCGGCGGCGAGTCAGCTGCTCGTGGTGCAACGGCTCGCGACGTCTCGCTTCTTCGAGAGCCCTGCGTTCGTCACCGGGTACGCGGCGCTCCAGGCACGTGTGGAGGGACTTCCGACCGGGCAGAAGCAGTGAGGCCGGGAGTCCCGTAGGATCCCGGCCTTGCCGCGACTAGCTGTGGTCCTGGCGGCTCAGTTGCACTCGTTCTGGATGCAGCGGTTCGCGAGGATCTCGTAAGCGTAGTACTTCTCGTAGTAGCGACGGCAGCTCTTGACGCAGTCGGCGCGGTTCGCGCGCTTCTTGACGGCGTCCTCCTTCTTCTTGAGCGCCTCGCGCTTGGCCTCGGACTCCTTCATCGCCGTCTTGGCCTCCGCCGCATATTTTCCGGTCGGATACTTGCGGAGGTATGCCTCGACGTCGGAGCAGTCGTAGGACTTCGTGGGCTTCTTGCACTGGTCGACCACGGCGGCCTTCCACGCGGCCTCTTCCTTCTCGGCGGCGTCGGCGGCCTTCGCCTCTTCCTGCGACTTCTCGAAGGCCGCCTTGCCGTCGTCGATGGCCTGACGCGCATCCGCGGCGTGCTTTCCGGTGGGGTACTTCTTCAGGTACGCCTCGACGCCGTCACAGGCGTCCTTGGTCTTGCCCGCCTTGCATCCCTCGGCGTTGCCTGCGACCCACAGATCCTCTTCCGCCTTCTCGATGCCCTGCTGAACGTTCTTCGCCCAGCTCTCGAGCTTGCCGGACTTGTTCAGGTTGAACACCAACCGGTCGACGGCGTTCTTGTCGATCTTGCCGCCTTCACCGGAGAAGCTGCTCTCGGTCTGGTCGATCACCGCGGCGTCCGAGGAAGCGAGGAGCGAGGTGTTGAGGGTCACGGTGTAGCTCTTCTGGACCTGGCCGTTGACCTGGGTCTGGAACATCGAGGTCTCCTCGACGGCGCTCACGGTCACTCGCGCGATCACGTCGGGGTTGGCCTGCTTGGACTCCACGAGCTTGTACCCAGCCGCAGCGAAGCTCGCCACCAGCTGTGAGCGCACGTTCTCCGCGAAGGGATTCGCCTCTCGGGAGGCCGATTCCACTTGAATGAAGATGGTCGAGTCCGGCGCCGGCTTCAGCGAGGACATGTCCACGGGGGCTTGTGCGGGTGCCCCTGCACCGCCGCAGGCTGCGCCGGTGCCGAAGATCAGGCTCGTGAGCAACACGCCAGCGGCGATTCTGCGTGCGCCGCTTCCGGCGCGAAGGGATAGCTTTTTCCAGCTGAGAACAGTCATTTCCATTGCCTCTTGGTCGATTCGCCCGCGATGACTAGAAGCGTCAGCCGAGGCTGTCAAGCCGTGCGCGCCAAGCTCGCGGAAGTGGGGGAGTGTGCCTTGAGGTAGGCGGCTTTCATACGCGCGTCCGGCGTGAAGATCCCTCCAGGAGCGGAGAAAGGCTCGGACGCGCTGGGCCTCGGTTTCAGCGAGAGTGAAGCCCTGTGGGAACCAAGCGTCGGAAAGGGATTCCCACGTGGATGAACCGCGGACGAAGATGCCGACCATGTCTGGCTGGCAGCGCGTCGCGCCCCTGTTCGTTTGCGGTTGGTTCGCATCTCTCTGTATCGGCTGTGGGAGTGACGACGCGACCACACCCGAGGCGAAAGGACCGAAGCCGTTCAAGGTGATGACCTACAACGTGCTGTGCTCGTTCTGCAAAGGCGACGAGTACGACCCGTGGGACGACCGCCAGGGGTACTTCCGGGACATCTTCTCACGCCACGACGCGGACCTCTACGGACTGCAAGAGCTGTCCTTCGGCAGTGAGGTGGACCAGATGCTGGGACTGGTGGACGGGTTCTCCTCGGTCTACTACGCCGCCGCGGACAGCAACTTCACCTATCCCGACGCATCGATTCTGTACCGCACGGAAAGGTTCGAGCTGGAGGACTCCGGGGAGTTCTGGCTCAGCCCGACGCCGGACGTGCCGAGTTCCATTGGTTTCGCGGAGCGCCAGGTGCCGCGGCTCGTGGTGTGGGCGAAGCTCTTCGACAAGCAGAGCGATGCTTCGCTGGTGTTCGCCTCGACCCACGTCGACAACAACTCGCCCAGCCAGGCGCTGTCCGCGCCGCTGATCTTGGAGCGCCTGGAGCCGTTTGCGGCGGAAGCGCCGCTGGTGCTGCTGGGCGACTTCAACTCCAAGCCGGACACGGAGGCCTACGGGATCCTCACCACGAGCGAAGGCTTTCACCTCGTGAACACTCAAGGCCTCGCGGACACCTGGGAGGTCGACACGAATCAGGAACCGGCGCCGGACTACGACCTCGACGATCGCATCGATCACATCTTCGTCGCTCCCGACAGCGCCGCCTGGTCGGTCAGCCACTGGGCGGTCGACGTGCATGAGTACGGCCCGAACCAGCGATACGCCTCGGACCATTTCCCCATGGCAGCGACTCTGCTCGCGGGAGAGCGCTAGCGGCGCTTGAAGTACTTCTGCGTGGCGTCCAGACGCAAGGCGTCACCGTAGCTCACGCCGCGTCCGCCAGCGGGGCCGGGGGAGGGGGTGAGGGCCACGCGTTCCAGCAACTCGGCAGGCGCCTCGGCGAGTCGCCACCCAGCTTCCGGTGCGGCGCTGTCCGAGCAGGCGCGACCACGCTTCGCGAGCTCATAGTCGACCGCCTCCACCGCTTCTTCCAGGCGTGAGAAGCGCGCCAGCTCTCGCCCATCCAAGGTGACTCGCCAGCGCTTCCCCCGCGCCTGACCGCGCTGACGCTGATCGAGGATCAAGAGCTCCGAGGGGGCGCCCTTGCGCTCCGCCGTTCTCGTCCAGAACGCGTGCAGTCCGAGGCCGTAGGCGCCCAGGCTGAACCAGGCGTTGGCGGTCAGCGCGCGAAT
>JAGQIY010000334.1 GCA_020430865.1 Myxococcales bacterium | reverse complement strand
TAGGCGTCGTGTCGACCTCCAGCTGCGCTCTCTCCGCAAGTTCCCGGAACCGTTGCCCGCAGCGCGACACGGTCCTTGCCCCGTCATATGACGTACCGGCATGTCGCGCTGCGCCGCGAAAATGGCACGAAGCCCCGACGCGTTTGGCGCGCCGGGGCTCGCGGAGCAGTGAACCGTAGGGGAATGAAAGCGGTCCGCTCGGAGTCGAACCTTCGAGCTGGAAGTATCAGTTCGGTGCGCTCTGGAGCACCTCGAGCGCTCGCCCCGGCGGCTCCTCGGGGAAAGTGTAGAACTGCTGGCACCAGCGACGATATTGCGCGATGGGCCCGTCGCCGTCACACAGCATGGGCTTCTCCCACTGGATCTTGTTTTCCCAGATTGGAATATCTTGCTCCAGCTGGCGCTCGATCTCGGCGATGAATGCCTTGCCCACGCCGCGGGTCACGTCGGCGCCCCCCAGCTTCTTCACCTGAAAGGCAAAGCGTACGTCGACGTACTCGGAGTCGATGGGGGTGACGGAGTTGATGAGCAAGGTCTCCACGATGCCCTTGAAGCGCACCGTGGCGAAGCCAAAGCCATGAGACATGCTCTCGACGGAGCCGTCGACCTTGCCGCGGGGAGTCTCCATGCCGGTGTCGGAGAAGACGCGCATGGTGTGCTCTTTGAACTCGGCCTGGCTCTCGGGCATGTTCTTCGCGCCGTGCACGTAGTGGAAATGCGCTGAGTCGACGGCGTTCTCCGCCATCTCCTGGTTGCGCGTCTTGATCTTCCAGAAGCGGCGCTCCTGGCTCGTCCACTCGTCGTCGCCGTATTCCGGGACTGGCGGCAGCTCCCACTGGGGGGGCAGGCCACCCGCGTGATGCCAGACCATGATCATGCCGGCGACCTCGTGCACCGGCCAGCACGCCAGGTTCGCCTTCGGCGGGATGCGCTTGGCGTAGGGCACCTCCGCGCACTTGCCGCTCGGGTCGAACTTCCAGGCGTGGAATGGGCACTCCAGGTTGTCGCCGACCACCTTGCCGCCGTAGCCCAGGTGGGCGCCGAGGTGCGGGCAGTGGGCGTCGAGGACGGTGAGCTGGCCACCTTCCGTACGGAAAATGACCAGATCCTTGCCGAAGTACCTGAGCGGCTTCACCTCGCCCGGCGCGATCTCGTCAGCGTAGGCAACCTGGAACCAGCCGTTGGGAATTGGGGGCGTGTAGTAGCGACTCATGGGAGCAAGAATAGAACATGTTCTATTCTTCACCACGAGCTTTTTCGATTCTCTGCGTATCGCTCTCGACGGGTTCGGTGACGTAACGACAGAGGGGCGCTCGGAGCGCGGGAACGCGCAAACACTGCGGATCCGGGCCCGGAGCGCGAGTTGAGTTTGCAGCGGAAACCAGCGCGCCTCACCCCCGAACCCGCTGGCGAGAGCTGGATGGTGAGGCGGGGAGGTGTGAGAGGAGCGAGGCTCGCGCTGGACTCACGGAACGCGACTAGACGTCGAGGTCTTCGGCTTCCTCGGCTCGGTCCATGATGAAGTGGAAGCGGGCGCTCGGGTCCTTGCCCATCAGATCGCTGACGATGCGATCCGTCTCCAGGGCGTCCGCGATGTTGATCTGCAGCAGGCGGCGGGTGGCTGGGTTCAGCGTGGTCTCCCACAGCGTGTTCGGCATCATCTCGCCGAGGCCCTTGAAGCGGGTGATCTCGACCTTCGCGTTGCCCTTCTTGTACTGCTCGAGGATGCGCTGCTTGTCGTCGTCGTCCGCCGCCCAGTAGGTGTCCTTGCCAATATCCATACGGTAAAGGGGCGGCACGGCGACAAAGACCTTGCCCGCCTCGATCAGCTCGCGCAGGTGGCGATAGAAGAAGGTCAGCAAGAGGGTCGTGATGTGGTGGCCGTCGCTGTCGGCGTCGGCGAGCAGGATGATGCGATCGTAGCGCAGCTTGCTGCCGTCGAAGGTCTTGCCGACACCGCAGCCCATCGCCGTGACGAGATCGCTCAGCTCCTTGTTCTCGAGCACCTTGGCCAGGCTCGTCGCCTCGGTGTTCAGCACCTTGCCGCGCAGGGGCAGGATGGCCTGCAGGTTGCGGTCGCGGCCTTGCTTCGCGGAACCACCGGCGGAGTCACCCTCGACGATGAACAGCTCGGTTCCGGTGCGGTTCTTCGCGATGCAGTCGCTGAGCTTGCCGGGCAGGGTGAGCTTGCCGCTGGTCGCCGTCTTGCGGCTGACGGCCGCGGAGGCAG
>JAGQIY010000025.1 GCA_020430865.1 Myxococcales bacterium | reverse complement strand
TCGGCTCGAAGACCACCCACTGGGTGCCGAGCTCGATGCTCTGCTCCACCATGTTGAACAGGCGCCGCACGTTCAGGTAGCGCCAGCTCGCGTCGGACGAGATCGTGCGGGCGCCCCACACGCGGATGCCGCGGTTGGTGAACGCGCGGATGCAGTTGATCCCCTTCGGGTTGAGGATGTCCTGCTCACCCTTGGTGATCTGGTAGCGGAGGCCGAGCGCGCCGCGAACGAGCTCGTTCGCCGGGGCCTTGTGGACACCGCGCTCGCCGTCGCTGCGGGCGTAGATGCCGGCCATGTAGCCGCTCGGCGGCTGGAAGAGGTTGCCCTTGTAGGGGTCGTAGACCTCGATCCACGGGAAGTAGTAGGCGCCGTACTTCGAGTCGCGCGGCTTCGGCAGCTTGTCGACGCCGCCCTTCTCGATGACCTCGGGGCTGTCGAGGATGGCGAAGCGGTAGCGCATGTTCTCGCAGTGCGAGAGGACCGCGTCCTGGATCGCCGGGTCGGTCTGGCCCGGGGCGCAGACGATGTTGATCTCCTCGACGTCCTCGAAGGACTTGAGACCCGTACGGGTGCCGGGGCCGTTGTCGGACCCGATGTAGAGCGCCGCCTTGGAGGCGACCTTCTTCTCGGGGTCGCCCGTGCCGACGTTCAGCACGAAGCAGCGACCGCCGCCGTTGTTGAAGAAGCCGTACACCGCGTGGGCGAGGTACTCGCTGTGCTGGAAGTCACCGAAGTGCTTGGTGAACTGGCTCCAGTTCGTGCAGAACACCGGCTCGTTGACCGGGCCGACGCTGGCCTCACCGATGAAGCCGACCGTGCTCGTGTCGACCATCTCGAGCGGCTTGGTTC
The DNA here is from genome assembly GCA_020430865.1 of Myxococcales bacterium. The sequence goes on along the minus strand of JAGQIY010000025.1, from coordinate 1,054 downwards.
CGCGATCGACTTCTTCGACGTAGACGCCAGGAGAGAGGTAGCTAGTAGCCATTTTTGGTGTTGCTCCTTCTAGGTCGCGCTGTCTCGCGCTTGGTTTCCCCAGAGCGGGGTCTCAACACCGGCCCACGAAGTAGGCGTAGCGAATTTGCTAGGGGTTCTTGCGGAGCCCGATCGCTCAGCGCGACCGAGTGACAGCAAGATCCTTGCCAGTCACGCGACGGATCTCCGGCGACCTCCGATCGGACTCGATACGGAAGCGCACGAAGTAGTACACCGCAGGCCGGATCTCCTCATTCATGCTGCGCCAGAAGCTCAGCACATCGTTAAAGTCGTATTGCAGGTTGGGGTAGACGTTGACCTTGTCGTCGGGGAAGAAGCTCTCCCCCTTGAGCTGCTCGCCCGTGAGAATCGGGTTCTCGAGCAGCGTCTTCACGGCCAGGCCCGTCAGGAGGTTCTCCTCCGCAGGCGAGTTGCCCCAGACGCTGATGATGTAGTTCGCCAGCATGTGGACGGGGGCGTCGCGGTAGTACTCCACGATCCGCCCGTCCTTCAGATAGGACGAGACCAGCGTCTCCGTGCGCTCGCGGTACCGCTGGTCGAAGGCCAGGTGGTACATGTAGCAGTTCACGGTCGGCAGGTTCTTGATGTTGTCCTTCTTGGGCTTGTCCACGGACACGTTGACCGTGGTGAAACCCGCCGCCTTGAAGGACTCCTCGAAGAGGACCTTGATGGACTCCCCGATGTCCTTGATGACTTCGAACTGACTCATCGTGAACCCGCCCGGGCGCTGCCCGAGGCGCATGTCCTCGTCGATCTTTGGGGTTGCTCAACCAAGTGGGCGGACGCTAGCACAGCGATTTTCGGGGTGTCAAACGCACCCAAGCCACCGAACCCATTGAGCAATCCGCGATTTTCGCGGGCGGCGCCTCAAACTTTTTTTTGAAGGGGTGTCGATTGCGCGGCGTCGCACCGCGACTGGGTTTCGTGCGGGTCTGCCGACCTGGAGACACCTGTCCCCAGGTGAGGGCAATCGACCCCAGTTGGAGCTACCAGT
>JAGQIY010000333.1 GCA_020430865.1 Myxococcales bacterium | reverse complement strand
CCCGCGTCATCCGGGGGGGCGCTGGGCGTGCTCGGGGCGGGCGCCGCGCTCGGAGGGGCGCTGGGAGCCGCGGTGGGCTTGGGTGGAGCACTGGAGGCCTTCGGCTTGGCTGACGGGGCGCTCTTGGCGTCGGCGTCCGAACCGCCGTCCGAACTAGCATCGGGGCCAGCGTCTGGGTCTTCGTGCCCTCCCAGAGGCGTCGTGGAGGGCAGCGTCGGACTGCCGCAGGCCGCGAAATAGCCGAGAACCACCAGGCTCGCGCAGGTCAGCTTGAAGACTCGCATGTAGGCCCGGGAGCCTACGCAAGCTTCTACAGCGCACCAAGCGAAGCTTTCCGCCGCTACCGTGAAACCGGAAAGATTTTGTCAAGAGCGGTATTCGGGGGTCCTGCGGTTTTTTTCGAGGCCCCTCGGAACCATCAGGTCCGGTGGCGTTCTAAGCCCCCCGACGACGCACGACGCTGAGTGATGGTTGGGCGCAGGCGGAAGTCAGCAGTTACCCCACGGTAACAAACCAACTCACCCACGTCGCGTACGCGGCCACGCCTCCGAGAGGCGCGTGAGCCCGCGTGCGTCTCGAACCGGACAGGATACTCGGATTTGCCGTGTTAACCGCGCGGAAATGACCACACAGGCTCGCTGCCAGGCAGCGGGAAGGGACACGACCATGAACTGCAAGCGACTCACTTTCTCCATCTACCGTGACGGCCAGCACTGCGGCGAGAAGAGCTTCGAGCAAGGCGTGCTCAAGCTCGGCTCCGACCCCAAGAGCCACATCAGCCTGGAAGGCATCGACCGCATGCACGCGGTCCTGCAGGCGACTGGCAGCCAGCTCGAGCTCGTCGACCTGGGGAGCAGCGGCGGGACGCAGGTCAACGGCACCCGCATCGACAAGTGCGCGCTGAAGGTCGGCGACCGCCTGGCGCTGGGTCCCTGGGAGGTGCGCCTGGACGACGTGCGCGAGACGGAACAGAGCGTCGACGCCGTGTTCAACGGTTTCAGCGCCGAGGACACAAACAACCCCTTCACTCGCGCCGCCGCGAACAACCCCTTCCTGTCCAGGTCTCCTCGCGGATACTCGGCCGGCGATCAGTACGCGATGATCCGCAGCGCACCTCCGGTGCCGGCTTCGGAGGTCGAGCAGGAGAACGTCAGCGCCGTCGAGGTCACGATCTCCTGGGGAGGCAACGTGCTCCACGTCGCTCACCTCACCCCGCCGCGCAGCTTCTACGTGGGCGACGACCAGGGCAGGAACCTGCGCTGTGACTTCCTGGTGCCCAGCGAGACTCTGGGCGCCTCGCGAGCACCCGTCGTCGTCGAGCGCGCCGGCAGCCTGTTCCTCGTGGTGCCCGCGGGAGCCACGGGCAGCCTGCGCAGAAAGGATGGCGAGAGCTGTCCCATCGGTTCGCTGCAGGGCGCGCCCAGCGCAGAGCTGGCCGGAGCGACGGAGGTTCCGCTACAGGGCGACGTCCACGCGACCTTCGAGCACGCCGGGCTCACCTTCCGCGTGGCAACGGTGAAGGCTGGCAAGAAGACTCCGGTCAGCCTGGTCGACGGCGAGAGCGGCCGCGTCGCCGGCTACTTCGGGGTCACGCTGGCTGCGGTCAGCGCGCTGGTCGGTGCCTTCGCGATGTTCGTGCCGCCGATGGGCCTGACCGACGACGAGGGCATCGACAAGGACCGCCTGGTGATGATGCAGGCCTACCTCACCGCCGCCGCCGAGCGCGAGCAGGACAAGCAGGAGGACAAGACCCAGCAAGAGGACGCCGCAGACTCCGAAGGGGGCGAAGGCGCCCGCGCGGAGAAGGACGAAGGCAAGATGGGCAAGGTGGGCAGCACCGAGACCGGCCGCTTCAACATCAAGGGACCGAAGGACAACGAGGACGTCCACGTCGCGCGCACCAAGGAGTTCGCGGAGAACTTTGGCCTGGTCGGCTTGCTCACTGGCGGCGCGGCGGGCGATCCCAACGCTCCCACCGCGTGGTTCGGTCGCGATGATTCCCTGGGGAGAGACGACGCGAGCGCCGATGGCACGATGTGGGGCGACCACGTCGGCGACGGCGGCGGCTACGGCGGCCTCGGGCTGACCGGAGGCGGCCTGGGCGGCGGCGGCTTCGGTGAAGGCATCGGCCTCGGCTCCATCGGCACCATCAACCACGGCGCGGGCACCTGCAACGGTGGCGACTGCCAGGGCTTCGGCAACAGCCACGGCATCAGCAATGGCACCCACGCGACCAAGGCTCCGAAGATCCGCCCTGGCGGCACCACGGTGAGCGGTCGCATTCCGCCCGAGGTCGTGCAGCGCATCGTGCGCCAGAACTACGGTCAGTTCCGCATGTGCTACGAGAATGGCCTGCGCGCCAACCCGAACCTCGCCGGGCGTGTGACGGTGCGCTTCGTGATCGGCGCCGACGGCAGCGTCAGCAACGCGAGCAACGGCGGCTCGGACCTGCCCGACTCGGGCGTGGTGGGATGCGTGGTGCGTGGCTTCTACAGCCTCGGCTTCCCGAGCCCCGAGAACGGCATCGTCACCGTCGTGTACCCCATCATGTTCAGCCCTGGCTGATACGTAGGTGAGCTGAACGGCGTACGCAGCGACGAGCGCCGCGGTTTCTCTCGAGGGACCGCGGCGCTGCCCGTTTGTCCTCACCCCCAAAACCAGCTGGAAAGGCGACTGCGAACAACTGGGCAGGTGCGCTGCGGATCTCAGCCGTGAACCGTTATGCTCCAGCCCATGACGAAGCGGGGCGACTCCAAACCCGAGCTGAGCGACGAGCTGCAGACCCTGCGGCGTGCACCGGAAGGGCACGACCCCGAGACGCATCGAGCGACGGAGCGCGTCGACGTCGCGAGCCAACCGACGCAGTACGCCCCCTCGGAGCGGGAACCGACGATGCTCGCCGATGCTGACTCGGGCAACAGCAACCAGACGGTTCAGCTCAGCGACAACAGCCTCCCGGAGCAGGCCTTCAGCGACCGCTACGAGTCCCGGCGCACCCTCGGCGCCGGAGGCATGGGCGAGGTAAAGCTGTGCCACGACTCGCTGATCGGCCGCGACGTCGCCGTGAAGCTCATGCACAGCGGCTTCGGCACCGACTCCGACGCTCGCTCTCGCTTCCTCAGGGAAGCTCGAGTCCAGGGTCAGCTGGAGCACCCCAGCGTGGTGCCCGTCTACGACCTTGGACGCAACGCCCAGGGCGAGCCGTTCTTCACCATGAAGCGCGTGAAGGGGCTCACCCTCGAGGAGATCATCGAAGGGCACCGCAACGGGGACGTCGCCATCGAGGACGCGTACTCGCGCCGCCAGCTGCTCACGGCGCTCTCCCGCGTGTGCCTCGCCGTCGCCTTCGCGCACAGTCGCGGCGTCGTGCATCGCGACCTGAAGCCGTCGAACATCATGCTCGGCGACTACGGTGAGGTGAACGTGCTGGACTGGGGCGTCGCGAAGATCCGCGGCGCCGCCGAGATCGTGACGCCCGCAGGCGAGGCGCAGGACGCTCCCGGCGGAACCCAGGCGGGCACCATCCTCGGCACGCCGGGCTTCATGGCGCCGGAGCAAGCGCGCGGCGAGATCGACGCCATCGACGAGCGCACCGACGTCTACGCCCTGGGCTGCATCCTCTTCGAGCTGCTCGCGCTCGAGCCGCTGCACAAGGGCTCCACGCCCCAGGCGCTGCTGGTCAACACCGTGGCGGGCTTTCAGCAACCGCCCAGCGAGCGCTCCCCTCACCTGAGTATCCCCCCGGAACTGGATGAGATCGTCAAGAAGGCCACGCAGCTCGAGCCGAACAGGCGCTTCGAGTCAGCGCGAGCCATGCACGACGCCATCGAGCGCTTCCTCGACGGCGAGCGCGACATCGAGCGGCGCATCGAGCAGGCGCAGCGCCACACCCTGAACGCTCAGCTGGCTCTGGCGAAGGCGACGGCAGGCGGTCCCGACGCCGCCGCCGAGCGTGCGAAGGGCATGCGCGAGCTATCCACGGCGCTCGCGCTGGACCCGAGCCACGAAGGCGCCATGCACACGCTGATGAAGGTGCTGCTGGATCCCAGCGTCGAGCTCCCACCGGAAGCCGAGGCGGAGCTGCTCGAGGTGAACCGCCAGGATCGCGTCAAGGCGGCCAACGCCAGCTCCGTCGCCTACGCGGCCTGGGCGTTGCTCGCGCCGATCCTGATCCTGATGGGAGTCAAGAGCTGGGGTCTGATGGTGCTGATGGCCACGACCCTCACGGTGCAGATCGGCATTTCCATGTGGATGGGTCTGACCGGCAACGTGGTGCCGAAGTACATGCGCTGGACCATGCCGACGACGTTCGCCGCCGTGGCCAGCCTGTCGACGGTGTTCGGTCCGCTGATCCTGATGCCCGGCGCGGCGGCGGTGAACGCCGCGGTGATGATGGTCAGCCTCCGCGCGAACGCCATCACGCGAAGAGGCATCACCATGTCCGCGATGCTGGCGCTCCTGATACCGACGGCGCTCGTCGTGTTCGGGGTCATACCGAACCCGTACGTCTTCGAGGACGGCGCGATGAAGATCTTGCCTCAGGCGGTCAACTTCCCCGAGGAAGCGACCCTGGCGATGCTCTTCTTCACCTCGGCGCTGCAGATCCTCTCGAGCGGCTTCCTGGTGGGGCGCGCCACCAAGGCGCTCACCGAAGCCGAGCGGAAGATCTTCGCCCAAGCCTGGCGCCTGCGACAGCTGCTCCCCCAGGAAGAGCGCCCTGCGGGCGCCTCCATCGCCTAGCGGCTCCGTCCACCGGCGCCTCCATCCACCGCCTTGCAGCGAGCTACAGCTTGCACTCGCCGAGCGGCAACGCGATGTCCTTGCCGGGCTCCGCGCACTCCCAGCGCACGCTCTGCATGCCCTCGGTCGCGCACTTCACGAACGCCTCGACGTTGTCCTGGGAGGTGACGTCCAGCGACACCGATACGTCGTCGGCGTCGTGAGCCGCCTTCACCTTGAGCTTCCCGCAGACTCCGGGAACCTGCTCGAGGCAGCGCTTGACCAGCGCCTCGAGGCTGCTCTTCACCGCCGAGGGACTGCACTGCGGCGGCGGACTCGCGACGGGCGCCACGCTGCCCTTCAAGGGCGGCGGCTCCTTGGGGCTGCTCACATCGCTCTTCGTCGCCGCGTCCAGCTTCTCCGGTTGGGGGTGAGGCGCAACGTCTCGAGCGCCGTCGTCCTCTCGTGGCTGCATCGCTTCCGCAGGGATAGACTCTGGACTGGCAGGCGGCGTGTCGGCGCTGGTCTCGGCCGTGCTGGCTTCGGGAGGTGTGGCGCCAGCGCACGCCGCGAGGGTGGACAAGAAGAACAAAGCAGGGAGTCTCGAGGTCACGCAGAGCTTGGGTGAGCCGAGGACACTGCGGATTCAAAAGCCAGACGCGACCCCCAACTCAGCAGGATCCCGAAGGAAAACGGCGCCCCGCGTGGGGCGCCGTCCGCGCGCGGGCGCTCGACCGACGACTACCGCGGACCACCCTGAGCGCAGAAGCCGTTGATGCACTCGTTGGTCTTGTCGCAGCAGTCCGCCGCGGTCTCGCACTTCTCCTGCACCTGGGAGCAGGAGCCTCCGGGCGGCTCGTTGGAGCACTCCAGGGCGCCCGTGCTGGAGTTCGGCTGGCAGTAGCCGTTGCAGCACTGGTCACCGGACTCGCAGCTCGAGCCATCGGAGCGACACGGGTCGAGCACCCAGAAGCCACGCGAGTTACCCGCGAGGAGCTCCTGCCCTGGCAGGTAGAACGCCGGATGGCTCGCGTCGGTGCCTGGTGCGGCGCTCAGGTCGACGGCTGCGACCCACAGCTTCTTGGTGGTGATGTTGGCTTTCAGATCGACTCCGCGCGGATCCGAGCAGAAGGGCGGAATCGTCGCCACGTTGCCGTACATGCGGCGGCTGGTGAACACGACCCAGGCGTAGCCGCCGCCGGGGATGGGGTTCACCGTTGGCTCGTAGTTGAGGTTGACGTCATCACCGTGGTCCTGATCGATGCTACCCACCGTCGTATCATTATCCGCACGGCAATCCATGACCACCGGAGTCGAAAGTTTCGGCAGGTACCCGACACCGTTGAGCTTGTCGAGCGGAGTGACGCTGGTCGGGCCGTCCAGGTTGGTCCAGTAGATCTGAGCTTTTGCACCACGCCGAGTGTGCAAATCACCGCCGGCCCCATCGCTGCCAACTTTGGTCTGGTGATGGTAGACGATCCCTGCGCTGTCCGGCATGAACGCGGGCCATCCGGCTCTGATGTTGGCGTCAGTGCCTTCAGCGCTGTGGTCAGCGACCTCACGCGGGTTCGTGAATGCCAACGTCGCCAAGTCGAAGTCCATGGCGACGATATTCTTCGTTGGCGTTCCTATCGAACCATTCATCGGGTTGAAAGCGATGTGCTCGCCGTTGGGGGAGAACACTGGCGTCCCCAGGTTGGTGGCGACCGACGCCAAACCCGAGACGCCGAGGGGAGCCGTTGCCGCCGGCAGCGGTACTAGCTGGCCACTCGGGGTCAGCGCCATACTCCCGTCGGGATACAGTCCCGGGAAAGTCGCGCCAATCGTCATTGGAGTCTCCGTCGCCCCCGTTGGCGTGAGATCGTAGGCGGAGCTGATCGAACTGTTGTCACCGTGCTGGGTCACCAGCCGTGAGCCATTCGCCGCAACGGAATGGCACACTCGGCACTCCGCGTCGCCGCCATCCGCTCCGGCGACTAGCCCGGGAGCAGAGTCTCCCACGCGGATGGAAAGTGTCGCCGCGCCAAAGTCTTTGTCGGGGCCCATCGCGTCATGGTGATTGGACACCAGGCGAGTCCCGTACGAGTTGTAATAGATGATCCCCGACAACCGCGCCGGCGCGATGGTCCAGGTCTCCGTGATGGGGCCGTAGGCTTGACCGCCGCTGGCCACCGTGAGCTTCAACGTCAGGCGATCCGTGTTGCCGCCTGCGGTGTTCGTCGCCGCAGCCCACACGTCTTGAGGGATGGGGTGGCGGATGAACTTGCCGCCGGTCTGAGTCAGGATCGCGGGGCGCCCGAAGGTGCCCGTCCAGCTGAAGGAGCCACTCTGAGTGCTCAGCTCCATTTGGATCGCGTCGGCGTCACCGACCGACCAGTCCCAGGAGATCAGCGGCGCGAGAATGCCTCGCGGAAACACCGTGTTGTCGTAGGGGTAGAGGAACTTGAGTCCCTCGGCGCTGCCGTCCCCGGAAGGTGCCTTCAAGATGTCGAGGATGCCGGTGTCCGTCACCGCGCCGCCCAGGCCGTCGCCGCCGACGCCGCCGACGCCGCCGCCCTCGGTCAGCTCGCCGACGTTGCCAGGGATCTGGCCAGCCTGATCCGGGTTGTTCGGATCGGCGCCGTTCTGTTCGCCGGTGAGCTGGACCAGCACCTCGCGCTCGCGAGTCTCACCGTTCAGCCCCGCGGTGATCTTCACCAGACCACCCACCTTGCCCGTCGGTGTGAAGACGCCGGTCTCGGCGCTGCCGAGCGTCACGCTGCCGACGTCGCCGCGATCCACCGCCCAGCCAGCAGCCACCGGCGAGCCGTTGAAGGTCGCGTCGAAGGAGACCGTGGGCGCATTGGTTCCGAACGGAACCTGAATCACCTGCTGGTCGGTCGGCGTGACCTGGAAGCCTTGGCTCTGAGACGTCCCGCCCGAGCCGCCGCCGTCGATGTTCAGGGTGCCACCATTGCTGGTGCCGCCGCTCTCTGTACCGCCGTTACTGGTGCCACCGCTGCCCGCGTCCCCGGCGTTGCCGCCGAAGCTCGAGCCGCCGTTGCCCTCGGTGACCGAGGCGTTGTCTCCGCAAGCGGAGAACAAGGCGGCGAGACAGACTGAAAGCCAAAGCAGCAAGGCCGTGCGCGGGACGCGTGCAATCATTCCACAATGATACAGGCGTCCTTGAATCACGCCAATGTTGCGCGCTGCCTACATCATACCCGCGGCGCCTACCTGAACAGGCAGCGCTGATTGCCTCGCGGATACAGGTATGAGTGAGGCCCGGCGCCGATCGAGGCGCTCGAGCCCGCGGCGCGCCTCGCCAGAAACGCGAGTCGCTCGGGTCGCGCTCTCAGAAGCTGCCGCTCAGACCCATCGAGTTCAAGCCAACCCACGGCGTGACGTGGGGCTCGTTTCGAGCTGCCTTCTTCTCGCCGCTCGACATGATGAACATCACGACGCCTGCCACCAGAGCGGCGCCGCCAACCGCGTAGGAGACGGCAGAGAGCGTGCGCTGAGACGCTGCGTCCTCGTTCAGGGTGTTGGACTCGGTACACTTGGCTGGGTCGCCCTGGATCTTCAGCTCACAGCCGTTGTCGTCGAAGAGCGCGTCCGAGTCGTCCTGAGTGCTCCCCGCCTTGAGCAGGAACAGAGTGCCCACGGCGAGCCCCACGACACCAACGCCGAAGCCGATGTAGGAGCCGAGGCGCAGACCCGAGGTGTCGCCCATGTCCTGGGTGGACAGGCTCGCCCCGGTGCCTTCT
>JAGQIY010000332.1 GCA_020430865.1 Myxococcales bacterium | reverse complement strand
CGCCACCACGAGCGCCGGACTCCCCACCAGCCCCGGAGCCGGCAGAGGTACCGCCCGCACCGGATCCGCTTCCTCCGCTGCCGGCGGATGTGCCACCTGTACCTGCGCTCGACGAGCTCCCAGAGCTACCTGCTGCGGCGCCGCCTGCGCCGCCGGTGCCTCCTGACCCTTTTCCCCGACCGCCGGCCGCGCTGTCATCCGTGCACCCACCGAGCAGCAGGAAACTCGCACAGCCGATCACCGTCAGAATCTCACGCATCGATCCCTCACCGCGCGGAATTCTCCGCGACATAGCTAGCAGAGTCTACCACGCGTTCTCCCGGCAATGTCGAGCCTGGAATCGAGCGCCGGAAGCGCCGCGACCGTACGGCAACTTGGCGCCGAGCGCCTGTCGCTCGCGGAAAAACGCTCGACGAAGCGCTACAATCGAGCTGAGCGTTTCCCCGAACCCAAGAGCCGACTTCGGCCGTGCAAGTAGGACCTCCAATGCCATACGACCCGCGCGACGTGATCCTCACCGAGCTCTCGATGCTCGACGAGATGCTCGACCGCATGAGCCCTGAGCAGGTGATCGAACGTGAGTCCGTGAAGGCGCGGCGCCGGAAGGTCCTGGCTGAGCTTGAAGCGCTGACTCGCGGAGACCACGAGCGACGCGGGTCCTGATCCTCTGCAGCACGGCGATGTGGACCTGCATTCGCTAGCTCCGAGCACGAGTCAGCGACGAGAGGTGTGGTCCCGCCACACCTCTTTGCTTTTTCGTCGGCTACGGCGCGGCCGTTCGAAACGCCTGGTCGACGCGCAACTCGACCCCCTCTCCAACCGACACGCGCCTCGTGTCCGAGCTGCGCCCAAACCACGACGCGCTGTTCCGTCTGACCTTCAGCCGACGAGAGAACGCCCTTGGGCTCGTCCGCCACTGGCTGCCGGCGAGCGTTGCCGCCGTGCTCGACTGGGGGACGCTCAGCCTCGAGAGCCCGTCCGCGATCGAGCCTCCGCTCAGCGCGCTGTTCAGCGATCTACTGTTTCGGGTCGCGTTCTTGGGAAACGAGGCCGCTCCGGAGCCGCTGCTCATCTACGTCCTCATCGAGCACCAGAGCTCGGCCGACCCACGCATCGCGTGGCGCATGCAACGCTACATCAGCTCGATTCAGCATCAGTACCTCAAGGAAACGCCAAGCGCCGAGCTCCCGATCGTCTTCCCGCTCCTGGTGAGCAACGCGCGGCGCCCATGGCCGCACCCACTCGATCTTCATTCCGTGTACTCTGGCCTTGCTCGGCTCCCAGAGCTTCGGCCGCACGTGGCACAACTCGAGGTGGTCCTCGATGATCTCCCGTCGGCGACACCCAGTCAGCTCGTCGCCCGTGACTTGACCGACATGGCTGTCGCAGCTCTCTGTTTGTTGAGAGACGCCCGCAGCTTGGCAGCGCTGGAAGCTTCCATGCAGCACTGGTTGCCGAGCCTGCGCGCCGTATCCAAACAGCAACACGACGACTTCAAAGCGCTTTTCGCCTATCTCCTACAAGCAACCCCACCCGTGCAGCATCACCAACTCTGTGCGACAATCATCAGCGAGGCACCGGATATGCATCCCCCGATCATCAGCGCATACGACGAGCTCATTGCCGAAGGCTGGGTCCAGGGCGAAGCCGTTGGCGAAGCCAAGGGCAAGGCAGAGCTCCTGCTGAAGCTGTTGCGCCTAAAGTTCGCAGCGTTACCCCAGGGTATCGAGGAGCGACTACAGCGCGTCACTCCCCAGCAATTGGAGCAAATCGCTGAGCGGCTGCTCAGCGCACAAACGTTGGAAGAGGTCTTCTCCCAGGAGTAGGCCCCCTCCGCCCGCGCGCGCGAGCGGAGCGAGACGCGGCCGGCGCCGGGAGGGGGCGGCGCAGCGAGCGAAGCCGAGCGAGCCGGGGGGAGGCAGGAAGAGAGGCACCTGACATGCATCCCCCCATCATCAGCGCATACGACGAACTCATTGCCGAAGGCTGGGTCCAGGGCGAAGCCGTAGGCCTAGCCAAAGGCGAAGCCAGAGGCAAGGCAGAGCTCCTGCTGAAGCAGCTCAAGTTGAAGTTCGGCCCGCTACCTCGAGGCACCGAAGCGCGACTGCTGCTCGTACCCGAGCGCCTGGATGAGCTAGCAGAACGCCTGCTCAGCGCTCAAACGCTGGAAGAAGTTTTCTCCGAAGAGTGATCCCCCTCCGCCCGCGCGCGCGAGCGGAGCGAGACGCGGCCGGCGCCGGGAGGGGGCGGCGCAGCGAGCGAAGCCGAGCGAGCCGGGGGGAGGCAGGAAGAGAGG
>JAGQIY010000331.1 GCA_020430865.1 Myxococcales bacterium | reverse complement strand
CGGACTGCCTGGCGGGCTTGCACCTCGCTGATGTCTTCCGCGGCAAACAGCACCAGATCGGCCAGATCTGGTCGCGCCACCAACGCGTCGCTGACGAACTGACTCGCGCCCAGCACGGTCACGAAGCGTCGCAGCGTCTGCGGCGACTCCGCCAGCTGACGAATGTACGCGGATGCATCGCGGAAACGCTGAAAGAACGAGCGCAGCCCGCGGGCCGCGAGCTCTGGGTCGGCGCTCTCGGTGATCGCATCGAGCACGTTGTCGCCGAGCTCCGGGTGGCGCTCGCGGGTGTGCGGACCCAGCAAGCCGGCGGGGAGCCGCGCCAGCGCTTCGAGGTGCTGCGCGACGTCGTCGCTGCCCAGGGTCTCCGCCACCGCTTTCTCCAGTGCGAGACCTCCGGCGTCGAGGTGGAGATACACGGCCTGGTAGTTCGATGGAGGTCGTGGAGCTTCGGGGGCGAGGCCGGCGAAGTGCTCCGCAACTGCCTCCCGGGCCAAGAACAGCGCCGCGTTGAGCGAGCTGGCCGAGTCGAAGCCCAGCACCTTCGCGAGGTGCTCCACGCGGTCGCTCTGGGTCGGGATGAGGTGCGTCTGAAGCCCGGTGTACCACTGCACGGCGTGCTCGAGACGCCTGAGCAACCAGTACGCTTCCCCGACGTCTCGCACCTCACGATCGCTGACCAGTCCACAGGCGCGCAGCCGCTCGAGGCCACGCGCGAAGCTCGAGATACGCAGGCTCGGCTCCTGTCCGCCCCAGATCAGCTGCAGGGCCTGCACGAAGAACTCGGCCTCGCGGATGCCGCCTTCGCCGAGCTTCAGATCCCGCTCCGGCGCCTCGGACAATTCCGCGCGAGAACGTAGCACGAGCTCGATCATGGAGGTGGCGAGGCTCGGGTCGACGCGCCGTCGATAAACGAAAGGCAGGATCACCTCACGCTCGAACTGCGCCCCCAGCTCTCGATCGCCTGCGATGGGGCGCGCTCGCAGCATCGCGGCGCGCTCCCACAGCCTGCCCCAGGTCTCGTAGTAGCGCTCGGCGGCAGCGACGCTGTTGACCAGCGCGCCCCGAGAGCCTTCGGGGCGCAGCCGCAGGTCGACACGCCACACGTTGCCGTCTTCGGTGAACTCCTCGAGGCTCGCGACGGCGCGCCGCGCGACGCGGGTCCAGTGCTCGTGCACCGACAGCTCGCTGCCGCCGTCGTCGGAGTCGTAGATGAAGATCACGTCGATGTCCGAGCCGCAGTTCAGCTCGTAGCCACCGAGCTTGCCCATGCCGAGCGTCAGCATTCCGCTCAGCCGGCGCTGGCCGCTCGCGTCCGGCCTGTGGAATGGCTCACCGAAGCGACCGGCGACGTGCTGCGTGGCCTCGGCCAGCGCCACCTCGAACAGTACTTCCGCGAGGAGACTGAGTTCGTGGGCGGTGTCCTCGATGCGCGCGCCGCCGAGGTTTCGGGGCAACACCTCCCGGAGCGCGATGCGCGCGCGCTCCGCCCAGCTCGCTCGACGGAGTCCTCGACGCACCGTCTCCAGCTTCTCCAGGTCACCGCAATGACAGCCGGACTGGACTATCATCTCGTCCGCAAGGATGCGCGCCTGACCTTCTTCCACGACTACTT
>JAGQIY010000330.1 GCA_020430865.1 Myxococcales bacterium | reverse complement strand
TCGGGGCGCTCCAGCCCAGCCCCAACAACCAGCCCCCCACAACCAGCCCCCACAAGCGAGGTGTTGAAAGACACCCTGCCAATCAAAACCACCGTGCCCGCGCAGACCCGTACCAGCTCTTGCTCTCGCAAAACCCTCACTCTCATGAGGTGTTGCGAGAGCACGGGCGCGCACTCCGCGCGGATCAGCACGCGGCCTGCTGGAAGACGCAGTTTTCCGGCAGCCTGCTAGACGAAGGAAGGCAACAAGATGGATTTCGCACCGTTCATCAAGGCGCTGGTCGCCTCGCTGGTCTACTGCCTGATCGGCGTCGTGATGTTTGCGATTAGCTTCATGATCATCAAGATGGTGACCCCGTTCTCGATTCGGAAGGAAATCGAAGAGGACCAGAACACCGCCCTCGCCGTCCTGATCGGCTCGGTCATCCTTGGACTCAGCATCATCATCGCGGCCGCCGTCGGCGGCTGACGCGAGTTCGCCCGTAGCTGAAGCGCACGAGTCCGACGCTGGTCGAGCGACGCAAGCGTCGGACGAGCTCCCGAACACTGCTGCCACGAGCCGCTCCAGCTCGCAGGCACCTCCGACCTGGGAATCCCCCAAGATCAACGCCCCCGCGTTGCTCGGGATGGTCCTGGTCATCGCGACCGCTGGCTTGGTCTACGAGCTGGTGATCGCAGCTGTCGCGAGCTACGTGCTCGGCGACTCGGTCACCCAGTTCTCGACCATCATCGGCTTGTACCTGTCGGCCCTGGGGCTCGGCGCGTACATATCGAAGTTCATCGATAGGCGCCTGGCCCTGACCTTCATCGACGTCGAGCTCGCGGCGGCGCTGATCGGTGGAGCGTCGGCGCCCCTGCTGTTCCTCGCCTTCTCCTACACCGCTGCGTTTCATTTCATCCTGTACGGGATGGTGCTGGTGGTCGGCACCCTGGTGGGGCTCGAGCTGCCGCTGCTGATGCGGCTACTCGGCAAGGAGCTCTCGTTCAAGGACCTGATCGCTCGAGCGCTGACCTTCGACTACGCCGGAGCCTTGCTCGGTTCCCTGGGGTTCAGCCTGATCCTGGTGCCGAAGCTGGGACTCGCGAAGAGCTCCCTGGCCTGCGGCTTGCTCAACGCCACCGTCGGCCTCGTTTCCACGTGGGTTCTACCGAGCTCGGGGCCAGAAGAGCGACGTAGCCTGGGCGGCGCGAGGGTGCGGGCCGGGCTGGTGATCCTGCTCCTGGCAGCCGGGATCCTGGAGAGCGACCGCGTGACCAGCCTCGCTGAGTCCGCGCTGTTCCCGGGCAAGGTGATCTACGGCGAGCACTCGCGCTATCAGCGCATCGTGCTGACCGAGCGTCAAAACGCCGGGCACAAGACCTTCCAGCTTCAGCTGAACGGCAACCTGCAGTTCGACACCGCCGACGAGTATCGCTACCACGAGGCGCTCGTTCATCCGGCCATGCAGAGCGCACGTCAGCATGCTCGGGTCGCGATCGGAGGTGGTGGCGATGGGCTCGCCGCGCGCGAGATCCTGCGCTGGCCCGGCGTCGAGCGCGTCACGTTGGTCGATCTGGACCCGGCGATGACGGATCTTGGCAAGCACAACCCGCTGCTTCGCGAACAGAACCGAGACGCGCTGAACGATCCGCGGGTCGAGGTGCACAACTCCGACGCGATGGTGTGGTTTCGCGATCACGATCAGCGCTTCGACGTCATGATCCTCGACTTCCCCGACCCCACCAACTACTCGCTCGGCAAGCTCTACTCCGCACGCTTCTACCGCACGATCTTCGAGCGCCTCGCCGACGACGGCGCGCTCGTGGTGCAGAGCACGAGCCCGCTCTTCGCGCTGAAGGCCTACTGGTGCATCGAAGCGACCCTGCGCAGCGTCGGTTTCCACACGGCGCCCTACCATGTCTTCGTGCCCGCCTTCGGCGAGTGGGGCTACGTGCTCGCCAGGAAGCAGCCGTTCCGGCCGCCAACGGACCTCCGGGTGTCAGGCTTGGACTACCTCACCCCCGAGAACCTGCGCCTCGCCTTCAATTTCCCCGAGGATATGCAAGCCGTGGACGTTCCGGTGAACCGCCTGGACAACCAGGCGCTGGTGCATTTCTACCTGGACGCCTGGGCCCGCTGGCAGTGACCAGCTCAGTCGGCCTTGCAGAACCCTTCGACCAGCTCGTAGAGCACGCGCTGCCCCCAGAGGTAGCCATCGACGGGGATGCGCTCGTTGTGGCCATGGTACATGCGCGTGAAGTTCAGGTCAGGGCCGAGCTTCACCGGTGAGAAGCCGTAACACGTCGCTCCCAGGCGCGCGTACGCGAACGAATCCGTGAAGCCTGGGATCATGTAGGGCACGGGGATCCCCTGCGCATCGTGCTGCTCGAGCGCGCCGCAGATGGCGTCATAGAGCGGCGTGTCGCTGTCGAAGCGGGTTCCCCCGTGCTGGTTCAACACCTCGAGCTGCAGGTCGTCTCCAACGACGTCCTGCACCTCCCGCAGGAAGTGCTCGGTGGAGTAGCCTGGCAGCACCCGACCGTCGACGGTGACCGATGCGCTGCCAGGGATCACGTTGACCTTCTTGCTGCCGCTCAGCATCGTGGGCGCGGCCGTGTGGCGCAGCATGGCGTTTATCCCCATCGCCTGATCCGCCTGCACCTTGTCCAGCACGTCGAGCAAGCGCCCGCTCAGCGCCGGATGCAGCAGCAGGGGCAAGACCTTGTTGCGCGGAAACGGGGCACCTGCCGCGAGCGCTTTCAAGAAGCCCTCGACCACCTCGGTGTTGTGCTGTGGAAGTCGCGTGCTCCCGAGCTTCTCGATGGCGCGCGCGATACGCAAGACGGGGTTACCAGGGTGGGGCATGGAGCCATGTCCGGGCTCCCCGATGGCCTTCAGGGTGAACCAGCAGATCCCCTTCTCGCTGACCTGAATCGGATAGAAGCGTGTGTCTCCCATGTAGAGCGTGTGGCCCCCGACCTCGTTGAGCACGTACTCGGCCGTGACCAGCTCCGGATGATTTTCCACCAGGAATAACGCGCCCTTGTCGCTACCGGCCTCCTCGTCAGCCACGGCCGCGAAGATCACGTCGCGCTCCAGCGGAATCCGCCGACGATGCAGGGTGATCAGGGTCATCAAGCCCATCGTCACCATGTTCTTCATGTCGATGGCGCCGCGTCCCCAGATGCAGCCGTCGGCCTCGACGGCTTCGAAGGGCGGATGGTCCCAGGCCTCCGGATCGACGGGCACCACGTCCAGGTGCCCGTTCAGCAGCAGCGGTCCAGCCTTGCCAGATCCCCGCAAGCGGGCCACCAGAGACGCCCGTCCGGGCTCCGACTCGATCAGGCGATACTCGATGCCCTCCTGGTCCAGCAGGGCCGCGATGTACTTCGCCGCCGCGATCTCGTTGCCCGGAGGATTCGTCGTGTCGATACGCAGCAGCGACTTGAAGTGCCGGAGAGACTCCTGGCCGAGGCTCCGCCAGTCGATCGGATTTTGGGGGTGAGGTTCGCCCATGAGCGCAGCCGTACAACAGTCCCGAGCAGGCGACAAATACGCGCCCACCAGGACGCGAACGGCGCTGTTCATCCGTGAGTGATCGCCACCCTGAGCCAATCGTCTCCGAAGTCCTCGACCCGAACGGGTACCTCGTGCCCCACGGTCGGCTGAACCAGCGCGCTGAGGCTCGCCTCGACGAGGACGCGGTAGTTCGGATCGTCGAAGTACGGGAAGCGGGAGTACGTCACGCGC
The DNA here is from genome assembly GCA_020430865.1 of Myxococcales bacterium. The sequence continues at coordinate 399 of JAGQIY010000330.1, read as the reverse complement.
GACGTGTCCTCACCCAGCGCGACCTCGATCTGGGCCCGATCGCGGCGAATGTGGCGCCACATCGTCGGCACCTGACGCAGCACGAAATGCGGCGTGGTGATGCGCATCATCGCCCGGAAGAAGCGTCCCATCCCGCGCTGGGTGCAAGCAAACAACAGCTCCCGGTAGGGCCCCTCGGCGGAGACGAGATCTTCCCGCATGGCCTCCAGCGCGCACTGCAACGCCTCTTCGGGGTACCAGGTCGACGCGAGGGGCTCGGTCAGTGCGCTGCGATAGCGCGCGGGAACACTCGCGGCGAGACGTGCGTAGGCCTCGGCTCCCCAGCGTGAGTCGATCTCGTCGCGCGCTACCAGAAACCAGATCCCCTTGACCTCGGACCCCATCTAGCCAAGCACCTCG
>JAGQIY010000329.1 GCA_020430865.1 Myxococcales bacterium | reverse complement strand
GTCGGCGCGACGCTCTTCACGCTGCTGACCGGACGCTACGTCCACGAAGCGGACACCATCAACGAGCAGCTGATCCTCGCGGCAACGAACGACGCGCCCAGCGTCGCGCAGTTCTGCCCGACGTTGCCGGTACCCGTGGTGCGGCTAGTGGATCGCGCGCTGGCCTTCAAGAAGGCGGATCGCTGGGACGACGCTCGGGCCATGCAGGGTGGCCTGCGTGAGGCGCAGGAGTCGCTGGAGCTGTCCGGCCCACTCAGCTTGCCGCGGCCTTCGGTGGCCGGCGGCGCGCCGCCCACCATGACAGCGCCTTCGGTGAGCTCTGGTGTGGACATCGTCTCCAGGCCGCCCGAAGCCGTCAGCGTCGACGGGATCGAGTCGGTGCCCGCGCTGACCACGACGGGGGACGCCCTGGTGCGCTCGTCGAGTGCCCCGGCTCCGCGCAAGCGCTGGGGCGCGGTGATCGGCGCTGGCGTCGCGGTGCTGATCGGCGTGGGCGTGATCCTTGGGCTCAGCCTCGGCTCCGGAGTTTCCGCAGAGCAACCCGAGACGACTGCCGGAAAGGCGCCCATCGCCGCGCCCGAAGACCCTCGTCCCGAAGCACCTCCGGATGCGCCGAAGACGGCGGAGCCGGAACTCGAGCGACCAGTGGCTCAAGCCGATCCGCCGGTCGACGTGGACACGCCGGAGAAGAGCCCCGCGGTGAAAGCGCCGACCAAGGCGACGGCGCATTCCGTGCCCATCTCCAAGCCGCTGCCGGCAGCCACGACCCAGCCCGCGAGCACGGCGAAGCTTCCAGTGACTGCGAAGCCTCCCGTCACTGCCAAGCCGCCAACTACGGTCAAGCCTCCCGCGACCGCCAAGCCGCCAACCACGGCGCCCACCTCGAACCCTTTCGATCGCCGCCACTGAGCCGGCTCGCAAGCCTCGCAGTTCTTCGCTAGGCTCGGGCAATCATGACGCGCAAGCTCTGGATGGTGCTCGGGCTGATGGCCACGCTGGGAGCGGCTGCCCCGGCCCACGCCCAGAGCGATCCCGCCGCGGCGGAGGCGCTCTTTCGCCAGGGGCGCGCTGCAGCGGACGCGGGAGATTACCGCACGGCATGTGAGAAGTTCCGGGAGAGCAACCGCCTCGACCCCGCGGACGGCACGTTGCTGAACATCGCGGACTGCGAGGAGAAGCTCGGGCGCGTGGCCACCGCCTGGACGCATTTCCAGGAGGTGGCGCAGAAGCTACCGCCGAGCGACGAACGCCGCGCACTGGCCGCCCAGCGCGCCGCAGCGCTCGAGCCCCGCTTGCCCAGGCTGACCATCCAGGTGAGCGAAGCACTTCCCCAGGGATCCAGAGTCACCCGGGATGGCGTCGAGCTGACTCGAGCCAGCTTCGGCGCACCGCTGCCGGTCGACCCCGGCGAGGTCGTGGTTCGGGTGGAGGCTCCGGGACACGAGCCCAACGAGTTCCGCGTGACGATCGGGGAAGGGGAGCAGAAGGATCTGCAGATCGGCGCTGGCGCGGCGGCGGCGTCCGCTGGGTTCTCGACGGCCGACAGCCCACCGACCCTGGGCTACGTCCTTGGCGGCGTCGGGATCCTCGGGCTCGTGGTCGGCGGCGTGACCGGCTTCATGACGCTCTCCAAGAAGAGTACGGCCGACGATCACTGCCCAAACCAGCGCTGCGACTCGGAGGGCTACGACGCCGTCGAGTCGGGCCGGACCCTCGGCGCCATCAGCGCCACCGGCATCATCGCCGGCACGGTGTTCCTGGCCGCCGGCGCCTACCTCGTGCTGAGCCACGACGAAGCGGAGCAGCCGAACGTCGCCTTGATCCCCCAAGCCGCGCCCCAGGGCGGAGGCCTCGGCGTCTGGGCGAGGTTCTGAGTTCGCCGTAGTGTTACCGCGGGGTAACGGCTCAAGGGTGCGTCAGCTTCCAGAGCATCGCGACGATTTGATCCAGGTTGCCAAGCACTTTCTCACACTCGGGTTGCGAGGCGTAGCCCCAGGCCTCGGCGACCTGTAGCGCGCTGCGGGTTTCGCCCGCTGAGCCGGCTGCGCTCAGGTAGCGCTGCCGGCGAGTTCCCCCTTGGGAGTGCTGCCCCTCACCGATGTTGAGCGCGATGCTGGAGGCTGCCCGGGTGATTTGCTTGGCAAGAGCGACATCGAAGCGAT
>JAGQIY010000328.1 GCA_020430865.1 Myxococcales bacterium | reverse complement strand
TCTGAATCCAGTACTCGTTGGCTCTTCGCATCGCGAGCAGCACCTCTTCCTTGAGAGGCATTCTCACGTCGCGGCGGTGGCGATCACGATGATGGGATCGGCGCAAGGAGTCCTCGCTCTTACCAAGACTCTCGTCCGACGTGGCTCGGCCGCCATCACAGCCCGAAACCACCAAGCCTCCAACCAGCGTCACGAGACCGACACTGCTCAACGCACGATGTGTTGTCATAGAAACTCCTCGACTGCAGGTGTTGCTTTTAGCGCCATTCAAGAACAATAGAAGGCCCCCGTATTCAAGAGTCGTAGATGTAGGGACAACAGGGCGTCATCGCCGCACGGACGACGCCCGCTCCGGAGGTTCACTGCGCGACTGGAGGTCGTAACGTTCACGCTAACAGGGTGTTGAAAACACCCTCTCAAGGGCGCAAACGCACCTCCGAGTAGCACCCACGAACTACGGTAACACGGAAGGGCCAACGAGGGACCCACCCCACGGGGTGCAGCACACCGACGTCACGCGCGATCGAGGCGTCAACTAGCGCCATAGAGCCAGAATCCCGCGGATTTCACTCATCCTGGACATGACGGGAGCGCTGCCCTCACCGAACCCGTCGCAGGGTTCTGGTTAAATTCCCTGCGGCTATTTCTTCCCAAGGAGAGTGTCAGCTCGTCAGCACGTCGCCGCCCTGTTCCTGCCGACGTGCCTCGCGATCGCGGACTGCGTCGAGTTCCTGCTGCCTCGAGGTATGAGAACTCACCCGCTTGTCCATCACGGTGCAGGCGGCGAGATCGCCGGTCACGTTGAGTACCGTCCGGAAACGTTCAAGGATCTGATCGACTCCGAGGATCAATCCGATACCCGCGACCGGAACCCCCGCGCTGGTGAGCACCGTGGCGAGCACGACGATGCCCACTCCCGGGGTCGCTGGCGTGCCAATCGAAGCGCCAAGGGACGTGACGACGAGCGCTAGCAGCGCGGCGAGCGGCAGATCCATGCCGTAGATCTGCGCCATGAACACCGTGGCCAAACCCTGATAGAGCGCGCTCCCCCCCATGTTCACGGACGCCCCAATGGGGATCACGAACTGCGACACGGACGGGCGCACTCCGAGCTCCTCCTCGGCGACGCGTATGGTGACCGGCATCGTCGCCGCTGAGCTGTCGGTGGAGAATGCCAAGAGCTGGGCGTCTCGCGCTCCGCGCAGGAAGCGCCCCGGCTTTCCGTCACCGAGCACCCGTACGATGATCGAGTAGACGACGCCCAGCAGCACCATGCCGAGCAAGAACGTCCCCACGTAGGCCGCCAGCCCCACCAGGGCCCCGGCGCCGGTCGTCACCATCTGCCTCGCGAGCAGACCGAACACGGCGAGCGGCGCGATGCGCATGGCCCAACCCACGATCTTCATCGTGAGTTCCTGAATCGACCCCAGTAGCTCGAGAATCAGCTTCGCGCTCGGTCCGCCCAGGTTGAGCAGCGCGACGCCGATTACCACAGAGAAAAGCACGATCTGCAGCATCTGCCCCTCGACCATCGAGTGGAGCGGATTGGTTGGAAAGATCGAGATGACGTTCTTCGGCAGCTCGGACAGACTGACCCCCGGGGAGGCATCCACAGGAGGCAAGACGGGGGGGGCCGCTGCCGACATGGACGAGCGATCGATGTACGTCCCAGGCCGCAGCAGCAGCGCAAGGCCTATCCCGATGGAGGTCGCGAGCAGCGTGGTGATGACGAAGTAGCCCCCAAGCCAGAGGCCGTTCTTCCTCAGCTGCTCGGCGTCGTTCGAGGCGGCAAAGCCGCGGATGATCGCCGTGACCACCAGCGGAATCACGATCATCTGAATCAACGAGAGGAAGAGCATCCCAGGCAGGGCAAGCCAGTCGCCGACCACCTGCCCCGTTCTCGCAGAGACCCAGCCTACCGACGGCCCCAGCGCCACGCCGACTCCGATGCCAGCGACCATTCCCGCGAGGATCTGCGCCCAGAGGCGCCGGGTCACCAACCGCTGCAGATAGCGCGCGTTGTGCTTGAGATTGCGCGGATGGAGCTGCTCCAGCGCGCGACTGATCCGTTCCTCGAGTTCCGCCATGGCCTTGCTCTTTTCTCGCCCTCACGAGGCGCCCGACGCAAGACCCGAAGCGCGCTAGATTTGCGGGCTCACTTGAGGCGCTTCCAGACGTGGTTGCTCTGGCACTTGTAGGCGTGCCCCTGCCAGGTCTTCACCTTGTTGACCGGGTAGCCAGCCTTGTCGCGCCAGGAGCACTTCTTGAAGGTGGACATGCAGTGCTTGCCTCCTGGATTGCTGGTGCACAGGCTCATGACGCCACACTGGCTCTTGCTCGTGCAGGACTCTCCGTCAGCCAGTCGCCAGCCGATCTCTTCCGAGTTGCATCGGTACTTCTTGCCGCCATGGGTCATCTCCTGCCCCGCGGATACAGCTGATTGGTTCAAGCGAACGCAAGCCTTGTTCGATGGCAGGCAGATCCAGCGCTGTCCGTCCAGCCAGCGCTGTGCTTTGCCGCTGGCGCACCAGTGGTTCGGTTCGTCCACCTCCACGCCATACTTTGGACTGTCCAGCTTGCTGTACATCGAGGGGCGGTGCTTCGCGACCACCTGGTTGTCCGGAATGACCTGATACCAGGTGCCAGGATGCCCCTCGAGTTGCCCCGCCTGGCAGATCCGCCTCCCCGCGCTCGCACCCAAGCTGCTGTTGTAGGCCACCGGCGTTCCGTTGGAGTGGACGCATTGTTCGAGATGCCCACAGCGCTTGAGCGATCCCCAGGGTCCGCCGGTTCCGCTGTAGTTCCTGTAATAGCGACTGATGCAAGACAGCTGGGCACTGCACTGGCCGTCGATCTCACACGCCTCACCCCAGTTCGCGACCTTGTACAGCCTGGGCGTCGAGGAAGACGACGGACGCGTGCATCGGTATTGCCCTGCGGCAACATTTCCGTAGGTCCGATTCGATGCGCTGAGGCTCACGGATTGGTTGAGGTCGATGCCGCTTCGCTTCGATCCCTCGATCGTCGGCACTCCGCAATCCTTGTCCGTCGCAGCACACGCCTTGAGCACGCTGTTTCCAACCTTGATTCCAGGCTTGCAACGGAACGACTGACACTGCGCGTTACTCGTGCACGGACGACCGTTGACTCGGCGGCTCTCGCCTTGCGCCTCCCCAAGCATCAGGAGCAAACCCGCGAGGGAGCACGCAGCGAGGGCGAATCGGATGCCCCTCGATCGACGCTGACACTTCGACGTTACATGGGTTTGGGGGTGAGATCGCAACTGCTTCGAACCGAGAGTCTTATGCTGAGCCATCGCGCAAGAGTAGAAACTCAGCCGGCTGGGCTCTGACCAGATCGTGTTCAGAATGCGTTCACTGACTTGGTCAGTTCTGGCCCCGAACGGGTGCAGGCTCGAGCCAAGATCGTTAGACTCCTCGGTCGGGATGGGGTGGTCCGCGACGCAAGAGGCAAGCTGGGCGCAGTTGCTGCGACGACAGCGGCAGAGGCGTTTCGTCGGTCGACGTCGGGAAATCGCGGACTTCGAGGAGTTTCTCGGAGACCCCCAACGTCGCCTGCTCCACATCCACGGCCCGGGCGGGATTGGCAAGAGCGCACTGCTCGAGTGCTTCGAGTCGACGGCGCAGGGTCGTGGCCTGCGAACCGAGCACGTCGCGGCCCGAGACCTAGGCACGCGCCCCACTTCGATAGCCCGGCGCATCGCCGAGACCACCAGCGTCGACGTCTGGTTCATCGATGGACTCGAGTACTGGAACGTGTTGGATGGCTGGCTGCGACGGGAGCTGTTGCCATCTCTCGAAGCCAGCGTTCGTGTCGTCACCGCGGGGCGAGAGCCGCTCTCAGCGGAATGGCTCACGGACCCTGGTTGGGCGCATATCAGCGGAGAGCTTCGGCTCACTGGGTTGTCCACGGAGGAAGCACTGGAGCTCGTCGAGTGGCTCGGAAACGAACCTGGGTTCATCAGCGGTGCCGGCGGCGTCACTCCCCACGATCGCGTGCGAGCGGCGTTGAAGGAGCTCATGGAGAGTCGGGCCCCGGAGCGCGCGCGCGAGCTCGGACGCCGCGTCCAACACAGCCAGGTCGAGCGCATCGCGTCCGACCGCGGCGCCGGCGAGCTGGCGATGCACCAGCTGGTTCCCGCCTTCCAGTTCGAACCCCATGCCGAACCGTTTGGTTTCGGCACCCATATCGATGCGTATCCCGCCGCCCTGGTAGAGAGCGACGTCGAGCCCATTCTGCAAGCCGTCCAGCACTTCGAAGGCGACGGGAGCATGCGAGTAGTGCGGCGGTGGCTGCGTCGCTATCCGAGCGCCTTCGTCATCGCGCGAAGCCGAGAAGGCGCGGCCCGCGGCTTTTCGTTCAGCCCTCTATGCGACGAGCTCCACCCCGAAGACGCCAGCGACCCGGCTTTCGAGTGCCTGTTCGCCTGGCTCGCGACCTGGCTACCGACTGGGCATCGGGGAGTCGTGGCCATGCGCACCTGGATGACGCTGAACCACTACATGACCTCGTGCCCTGAGCAGGGCTGTCTCGCCGCGGCTCACTGGCAACGCGCCGCACAGTCGAGTGGTGTGATCGCCGTGGTGGGCGAGGCTCGAGGCGCGTTCGACGCCGTTTACGACGCGTTCGGTGACCTCCGCGGACCAGAGTTCGATCACTTCGGGACGCGCCTTGGCTGGTGGGCCCACGATCGGCGCTCCGAATCCGCATCGGAGTGGTTACATCGCATGTGCCGGGTGGTTCGCGGTGAACAGGAAGCATCCGATCAACCCCTGGCTGACGTCGACCTCGCTAGAGCGTTGCGCGAGGCGCTCCGACACTACAACTCTCCCGCCAGGCTAGCGAATACGGAACTGGCGGCCCGTTTGAGCGCCAACCCCACCCAGCGCGCGAGCGCGCTGCGCGAACTGCTCGAAGAGCTGGTGATCCTGCTCGATGATGAGAGCGCCAACGAAACCTGGGCTCGGGTTCTACGCGAAGGCTTCATGGTACCCGGCCGCAAGCAGCTCGCAGCCGCAAGCACCCTGAAAATGAGCCTCTCGACCTTTCGTCGACGAACCGCGGAGGCGATTGCGCACGGCGCGTTGCTCCTGCCGCGGCTCTACGCCCAAGAACGCGACGGCTCCGATCGACATCGATGATCCGCGCGGCAAGCCTGGGAGGCTCGCGTCAAAGCGCCCACAGCATGAGCAGCGAGAGCGCCAGCGTTGGGATCAACACCAGCGTGCCCAGCCCCAAGAACTGCTTCACGCCAATGTGGATCCCCTGTCGTCGCAGCAGATCGATCCACAGCAGTCCGGCGAGCGAGCCGATTGGCAGCAGCCTGGGTCCGATGTCACCCCCGACCAGCGCCGCCAGCAGGAGCTTGGGATCCTCGTGCGACCCAATCGCCATCATGTTCAGGATCGACATCGGGTGGTTGTCGATGATCGCCGAGCCGAGCGCTGACGTGATGCCGATACGCAGGAGCTGGACGGCGCCTCCGGTCGGGACGGCGTCGTAGAACGACGCCAGTCCCTCCACGATACCGACCCGTCGCAGCCCTTGCACCACGAGGAAGATCCCCCACAGGAAGGCGAGGATATCCAGGGACACGTGACGCGCGACCCTGGGCAGCGGCGCAATGCGATACGCTCGTGACAACAAGAGAGAGGCTCCTGCACCGACGGTGGCGACCACCCAGATGTCGGCGCCGAACACCGCAGCCACGGGGTAGGCGAGGAAGATGATCACCAGAAGGATGACCGCAGGACGTTCCGCTGGGTGCCTGTCGCGCGGCGCCACCACGCGATCCTCGACGGGTCTCGCCGAGCGCAGCAGGTCGCGATAGACCCAACGCAGGATCACGTAGGTCAGCGCGGCCCCGGCGACCGAGATCGGAAGCATGACAGCCGCATACGAGTTGAAGCCGAGACCCGTGAACTCGGCGACGATCATGTTCATCGGATTGGAGACGATGAACGGTGCGACGCCCGGCGCCAGGAAGACCGCAAACGCGAAGGCGATCGTCACCTCCGGCTTGCCGGGAAACACGCGGCGAGTCAGCGCGACCACGAGCGGCGTGAGGATCAGGATCGCGGCGTCGTTGTTGAGCAGCGATGGCGTGATGACGCTGAGGACGAAGATGATGCTGAACGTATGGGTCGCGCTGCGCGAGCGAGCCCGACTCTCGATGCGCGAGGCCAGGCGCTCGAACGCGCCCACCTCCTGCACCACCCCGGTCATCAGCATGATGCAGGTCAGCGTGAGCAGCGGACGCCACTGCAGGCGCGCGGCGTGGACCAGATCGGAGACTCCGAGCAGCCCGCTCAAGAGCAAGAGCAGCACACCCACCACGGCCGCTCTGCCGGGTGAGAAGCGGAAGTGCCGGATCGCCGGACGCGCGACGGCCAGGCCGACGGTCAGCACGAGAGTCCCGCACGCTATCGGCAGCGAGCTATCCACGGCTCCGGGTCGAGCAGAGGGTCAGTGGCCGATGCTGGGCGCTACCCATCGTTGCGGCTCATAGCACGACGACGCACCTGCCGGGCCACGAAGGCCCCCCTTGCATCGATGAGTGATAGACTCCGTCGAAGAACACATGAATCCGACGCTATTTCTCGCCGCCAGCTTGCTCCTGGCGCCGCCTACCCTCGCCGTCGTTCCGGTGACGGCTGCGCAACCCGTGGCTGCCAAGGGAAAACCGCGCGCAAAGCCCGCAGCTCGCGTCGTGAAGCGGGGTCAAACCCTTCGCATCACGAAGGGTCAACGCCACGTGGGCAATGTCATGGTCCTCGGCGGCACGCTGGTGAT
>JAGQIY010000327.1 GCA_020430865.1 Myxococcales bacterium | reverse complement strand
GTGTCGATCCGCCGCACGGTCCCTGGAGCGGCGGGGACCTCGCCACGATCCGAGGCAATGGCTTCAGCAGCGATGCGCGAGTCTGGGTCGGCGGCCTCGAGGTCGCCGCCGGTGACGTGCTGGTCATCGATCCGACTCGGATCCAGTTCACGGTTCCTCCGGGAAACCCTGGAGCCCAGGACGTGCGCGTGCAGAACGCCGACGACGTGAGCACGCGCGCAGAGCTGCCTGGGGGCTACAGCTACGACGCTTTCTACGCGGAGCCAGACAGCGGACCAACCTCGGGTGGGACGCGCATCACGCTGCGAGGGAAGGGCACGAACTGGAGCGACGGTACCCAGGTCCTGGTCGACTTGAAGCCGTGCACGAACCTGGTGCTCAAGGGACCGTCGGAGCTCGAGTGCAACGTACCGGCGACCACCCAGGGCACCAAGCCCATCCGTGTCACCACCCCGGACGACGTCAGCGTCGACGTGCTCGACGCCTTCGTCTACGGCGACACCAGCAACGGTTTCCGCGGGGGACTGAGCGGTGACACCCTGGGCTCGGACCTGAGAGTCATCGTCCTCGACGACTACACCGGCAATGCGATCCCCGGTGCCCAGGTGATCCTGGGCAATGACCTGAGCAGCGCCGCCTCGACGAACGATCAGGGCGTGGTCGTCTTCTCTCAGGCCGCGCTCGGCCCCGAGCGCAGCGTGACCATCGCCAGCAAGTGCTATCAGCCGATCACCTTTGCCAGCGTGCCGGTGGACACCGTCACCGCCTACCTCTCCCCCGTGCTCAGCGTCGACTGCATCGACGACGGCGACCCACCTGCCACCGGCGGTTCCGGCAGCTACGGCGTCAATGTCTACGGCGAGCTGGTGTGGAGCGGCGGCCGTGAGTTCGAGAAGGCGACCTGGACCAACGTGCCGACGCCGCAGGGCCCAGACGAGCGCCAGGCCGCCTACCTGTTCCGCTTCACCAGCGACGCCACCCGCGAGTTCAGTCTGCCTGGTGAAGGCGCCCGCATCACGCCTGAGGCTCCTGGCACTCTGGGCTACGAGTTCTCCTCCAGCACCTCCGCCGGCAACCTGAGCTTCTACGCCCTCGCTGGGATCGAGAACCGCGCGGTCAACCCGCCGCTCTTCACCGCCTACGCGATGGGCATCGCGAAGGGCATTGCCGCGGAACCCGGCCAAACCGTCACCGACGTATATATCCCCATGGATATATCTCTGGACCACGCGCTCGACGTCCAGATCCAGGGCCCGACCCCGACCAGCAAGGGCCCCGACCGCGTGCGTACGAGCATCGCGATCCGGGTGGGCAACGAGGGCTATGCGCTGCTGCCCGTCGGCACGCGGACGGAGCTACTCCCGCTGAGCGGCACCCTCAAGTTCGTTGGCATGCCGGCGCTGGCTGGCGACTTGCTCGGCTCGAGCTACGTCTCCGGCGCGCGCGCGTTCACCGGCGCGAGCGACACCACGCCGCGCTCAGTGCTGGCACTGCGAGGCCAGACCTCGAGCGCCCTGCCCATCAGCCTGACCGGCTTCGTCCAAGTGCCGCGACTGGAGAACCCCCTGGCCAACCAGAGCTGGGACGGCACTCGACTCAGCTGGGACTGGCCCGCTGGGGGCGGCAGCGTCGACCTGGTGCTGATCGAGATCCTGGGTAGCAGCGGCCTCGTCCAGTGGACGGTGGCGGTGCCGGGAAGTCAGAAGGCCGTCGATCTACCCGCCCTCCGCACGCTCAGCGATCTGGGCATCAAGCCAGGCCCCATCACCATCGCCGTGTCGCTGGCCAGTATTCAGGACTTCGACTACGGCTCCTTGGTCTATCGACAGCTGGGCGCCCGCGGTTGGAACGCCTACGCCACCGACGTCTTCCAGCTCCACCTTGCGGCGCCGTGAGTCGCCCCCGCTGGACCCCGCTCAGGCTCGCCGCCTCCCTGGCACTCTTCGCGCTGCCCGTCGCTGCTAGCTGCAGCTTCGACACTGCCGATCGCTGGCTGATCGAGGAGACGTCTCAACCCGTGACCTGCACGCCGGGACAGCGGCGCTGCAACACGGTGCTGGAGCGTTGCGAGCAGACGTCTACGGGGGCGGAGTGGCAAACCCAGGAGGACTGCCCAGCCCAGGCTCAGGTCTGCAACCCGAACACCCTGACCTGCATGAACTGCCTGCCGGGCCAGACCCGCTGCGCCGGACTGGACGTGATGCAATGTGATTCCGCAGGGAATTCTGAGCAGAAGGTCGAGGAGTGCGACGCCTCCCAGGCGATCGCCTGCCGCAGCGGCGGCTGCGTCCAGCTCTGCGAGGACGCGGCGAAGAACCGCAGCAACGTGGGCTGCGAGTACTGGGCGGTCGACCTGGACAACGCGGTGATCGACGACACGTCCAACGCCGCCGCGCAGCAGTTCGCCGTCGTCGTCTCCAATCCGCAGCCCGACCTCACGGCCAGCGTGACCATCGAGGAAGACCATGGAGCTCCGGGGACTCCAGCGGACGAGGGAGCGATCACCATCGCCAGCGCCGACATTCCCCCCTTGAGCCTGCGCGTCTTCCGCCTTGGCCCGAGAGAGGTGGACGGTTCTCCCGACGGGGAGTTCAACACCGGCACGGGCAGCGCCCTGACTCGCGCGGCGTACCGCATCAAGAGCCAGGTGCCGGTCATCGCCTACCAGTTCAACCCGCTGGAGAACGTCAACGTGTTCTCCAACGACGCTTCCCTGCTCAAACCCGTCGAGGCCATCCCTGACAACAGCCAACTCGCCGCGAGCTACGTCGTGCTCGGTTGGCCTCAGACGATCGCCTCCACGGAAGATCCGAACACCAACTTCAACCCAGCCAACCCCATCGATCTGCGCGCCTTCGTCACCATCGTCGGTACGCGCAGCGGGACCAAGGTCCGGGTCACGCCGACCACGAAGATCCTCGGCGCTCCTGGTATCCCCGCGACGGCTCCCGGAGAGGCGGTGGAGTACTCCCTCGAACCCTTCGACGTGCTGAACCTGGAGAGCGACGACTTCAACGCCGACTTCACTGGCAGCCTGATCGAGTCGACTTCACCAGTCGTGGTCTTCAGCGGCTCCGAGGCCAGCGACGCGCCGTTCTTCTCGACCCTGGCGTCGCGCCGCTGTTGCGCGGATCACCTCGAAGAGCAGCTCGATCCGATCCGAACCGCGGGCAAGAGATTCATCGCCCCGGTCGCGGCCAGTCGCACCGAGGCCCTGGTGGCAGGCGGCGCCAGCGTCGGCGTGATCAGCGAGCCGGATTACTTCCGCATCGTCGCAGTGAGCGAGCGAGGGGCACGCATCAAGACCAGCCTGGCCGGCTACGAGGAGCTGACCCTGGACGGTCGCGGCAGCTTCGTGAACCTGACCGCGCGCCACCACTTCAGCGTGGAGAGCGACGAGCCAGTGATGCTCGCCGAGATCTCCCCGAGCCAGGCAGCGGCCGGCGTACCCCGGGGACTTCCGGGTGGCGATCCGAGCTTCATCGTGATCCCGCCCATCGAGCAGTTCAGACCAGGCTACGTCTTTCTCACCCCCGACAAGTACGCCTTCGACTTCCTGCGCATCACCGCCCCCTACGCCGCGCGGGTGCTGCTCGACGGGCGCGACGTGAGCGACCTCTCGAGCTGTGTTCCCCAGGCCGCCGATGGCTCGAGCGAAGACGTACGCGGCGGCCCCCCGGAGTACGTGGTCTACACCTGCCAGCTGTCGTTCCCCGTCATCGACCCAATGGCGGAAGCGCCGAACAATCTTTCCCCCGGGAAACAAAATGACGGTGTGCACCGCATCGACTCGGATCGCGCCGTCGGGGTCCTGGTCGATGGCTTCGACGCCTACGTGAGCTACGGCTACGCCGCGGGCACGGAGCTGCGAGAGATCGTCGTATTCTAGGCCACCCGCTCCGTTCTTGGGGGTGAGATCGCCCTGCGTGCACCATCGCGGTTGCTGTCTTGGCGGTGTCCGCTCAGTCGTCGCTCGACGGCGACTCCACCAGGAGCTGCTTCGGGAGCCCACTCGCCACCTCTTGAATCAGCGGCAGGGGCGCGGCCGCTCCGCTCTGACTCCAGACCCGACGACAGTCCTCGAGGCTCAAGCGTCGCGGTCCGAAGACGCTGGACTCCGACGCATCCGAGTCCATCAGACGCCCCGGGTCGTCGACCCCGAAGTCGTCGGGGTGCCCGGGCATGTCCAGGAGCACGTGCCCAAGCTCGTGAGCCAGCACGTAGGAGCGACTTCCAGCGCGGATCCCCGCGCGGTCGACGATCAAGACGTTGCGCATGCTGGAGCCGGCCGAGTAGATGAACGACTCGCCGATCCTCCCGGAACTGGCGAAGCTCGGCACGACGAACAGGTCGATGCTCGCCGGGTCGCCATCCTGGAGAGCCTTGACCAGGCTGCGTTCCTCGAGGGTACCGCTGCTGGCGTTGAAATCGTCGAAGTGATCCAGACCGTCACGCAACGCCACCTCCCCAAGACAGACGGACACGCCCGCGTCGCTGCTCAGTGGTCGCGGACGCTCACCATCAGTGACCGCAGTCAGGCTCAGGAGCTTCCCCTGTTTGTCCCGCACCAGCAGGTCCACCGTCGGCAGGTCACTGTACCCGCTGCGACCGTTGTCGCTGAACTCCACGGCGAACCCCAGCCGTTCTATTGCCGCACGGATCCTTACTGCCACCTGCCTCGGGTCGAGCCCCGCGGGCCAGCTGAGCTGCAGGGGACGGTCGGCGACGTTCAGCTGCAGCACACCTCCAGCGCTCATCGCACCTTGCTCGCACCCGATCGAGAGCAGCCCGCTCGGGGGTGGTTCCACGACCTTGAGTTGCTCGACCGCGAAGCGTAGCCCGCATTGGCTCCACAGAGCAGCGCTGTCCCGAAGCTCACGTCGCATCACGCGCTCCGCGCCTTCGCTGGTACCGCCCACCGCGGGCGAGCCGCCGGCGCCCTGACGAAGCACATGGACGCGCAGTCGGACCTGGCCCACTCGGGGTGTCTTCCCTGTCTCGCCAGGTGCTACGAGGTGCAGCTCCTGCCTCCCCGAGTGGTCGCTCGGGTGCTCGCTCAGACCGAGCTCGACATGTCCGCCAAGCTCCACCTGCAGGGCGAGGCCTGCCTTCGGGTGGGCCCGGTCGACGTTCGTCGCGACCAAGCGCAGCGACTCGCTCACCCCACACTCCGTCTCGGCCTGCGCGCTCGGACAGGGCCGTGGGCGGAGCGTGAGCGGCCCTCGGACGTCCAGCTCACGCTTGGTCTGGGAGTAGCTGCGCAGCCAGATCTGCTTCGGCAGCGCGCCCATGGGAGCGCGTACGCCCACCGCGAAGGCCTCTGGGTCCTGGCCGCTGCCCCACGCCCCGGGCCGCTCCCGGCTGACGCTGGCGAAGAGCGGCGCGATCCACTTCCCCGCCGCGACGCGGTAGGCTCGGAGCGCCGTCACCTGCTGGGATTCTCCGTCGACACTGAACGACCAGCGTCCAACGGCGCGGGCCTGGATCAGAGCCGGCTTGGAACGCGGCAGCGAGGCCTTGCTGGTGACTAGCTTGCTGCCGACGAAGAGCCGGAGTCCCTCCCCCCCAAGATCGAGGCGCCCGCCGGCGACCCGCAGGCGCTCATCGAGACCGCTCGTGTCCAGCTCGGAGGCAACTCGATCCGGTTGGCCATCGCCATCGTCATCGTCGTCATCGACCCACACCGTCCAGGGCGTCGAAGCAGCACGCGCGCGGTCGGTCACCGAGATGCTCAGCGCGATCCCCGACAGGAGCAGGCAACCGACGATTCGTCGCAGCTTCATTCAATCCAACCGTACTCCAGACGCCGAAACGTGGCCTCCCCAACCACACGACCGGGCGTGCATTCCGCGAGGCCCGCCCAGCACGCGGCGCGCAGCGTCTTCGAGCGCTGGAGCTCGAGCATGCGCTGTCTGAGATCCGATGCCACGCCGCCCTGCTGTGCGCCGAGATCTGCGAGAGCGGCGACGGCCAGGGCGCGCAGCGGGTCCTTGCCGCTCCCCTCGGCGAGTTCTTCCAAGCCGCGTCGACGCGCCTCGGCCTGCGCTCCGTCGTCGAAGTGCTGCGCCAGTCGCAGCGCGGCGCGAACGCCCAACGCGTCCTTCGGGCGACCTCCCCCGGTCATCGTGTCCAGCATGGCGCGAGCTTCGGGGCGCCCGGCGCGCGCGAGCCGGAACAGAAAGCTCGGGTCTCGATCGGCGCTCGGTCGGTCGCTGAGGCGTGCGATCAGCTCCAGGTTCAAGCGCACTGGTTCGTCGAGAGCAGCTCCCAGCGCCCAGGCGACGAGAAGCCACGCAGGGCGCGAGCTGACTGCGCCATCGGTGGCCTCGCGCAGGGCCTCCTCGCATACCGACACATCGCCGGCCCGCTGGCTCACCTGGGCCATCACCAACCAGCGGCCCAGGTGCCGCTCGGTCGAGCGCAGGACCTGGAGCGCCCGCGAGACGCCTGCGGGCAGCGGCATGCCTCGGCTGAGCGGCAGCAACAGCTCCAGACACAGAGCGATGCGATGGCTCTCCTTGATCCTTGGTGCCAGCCCCCCGAGCAGCCCCCCATCCGACTCACCGCGCGCCGCCCGGGCAAGCTCCGCCGCGAAGGCGAGGTGCGGTTGACTGCCGACCACGATGCGACTCAGTCCTGGCCCGATCTGCGTATCCGCGCAGAAACACGCAGCCGACAGCGTGGCGAGCCCACCCGCTCCGTCCTTTCCGAGCGCAGCGTCGACCACGTCCGCCGCGACTTCAGGTGCCCCTTCGGCCAGCGCCCTGATCCCGCTGCCGAAGATCGGGCGCTCGAAGGAGCCGCGACGCACCAGGGTCATCAGCGCTTGGGTCAGCTCTTGCTGAAGCTCGCTGGACCACGGCGCGAAAACTCGAAGTGCCCCTGCAAGCGGAAGCTCGCTCTTGGGGCGACGCTTGAGCGCAGCCCGCAGCTCTCGGACGAGTCGCAGCGCGATGGCGGGGTTCACCCGAACGGCGGCCGCCTCCGAGGCCCCAGGGCTCGAACCATCGATGCTGCTCACCGCCTCGTTCGCCCCACTCAAGCTTCGCACCCCCATGCAAACGCCGGAGCCTCGAGCCATGGGGACCGGCGAGCAGATCTCGCTGGCCCCGGCCGACTACCGAGACGCTGGCCCCCAGCCGATCGCTCCTCGACCAGCTTAGTGAAGCATACCACGAAGTGCGCTCAGACCTCCTGGCCCGGCGGCCAAGGTCACAGCAAGCGTCCCAGCGTGGGACGCGAACGCGCCACCAGCCAACACCGTGGCCGCCCGAGCTTGCTGTCGTGGAACCGGAAGTTCGCGCCCCAGCGGTTGGCGCCGATCAGGAATTCCCGAATGAACGTCTGGTTTCCACGTCAAAGAACAGAGCCCGGCTTGCCGCGACCCAGAAAAAAGTCCGGCAAACCACCGCAAATCGCGGTAAGACGCTCGACTTAGGAGATACCCCATGCGTAGAGCTGCCTTAATCGTCGTCCTCACCGCCGTCGTCCCCGCTTTCCTGGCCAGCGCGTGCCGCAAGAAGGAAGAGGAAGAGCCGCCGGCGAACCAGTATCAACAGCAGCCAGGATACTACGGGCAGCCAACCGCGACCGCCTACCCCCAGGGCACCGCATATCCTCAGGGGACGGCGTACCCCACCGCGACGGCGTATCCGACCGCCACCGCCTACCCGACCGCGACGGCGACCTATGGCAACCCCAGCCCTCAGGGACTGCCCTGTCAGTCGGACGCCACCTGCCTCTCTCACAAGTGCAACATGACGGTTGGCAAGTGCGCGTGGCCCTGTCAGACCAACGACGACTGCCAGGCCGGCTTCCAGTGCACCGCTCCGCTCTGCGTGCCCGCCATGGGTGGGCAGTGAGCCGCGGGTAGCCTCGCCCATCCCACGCACCCGAAACGCGCTCGGCGGAGTCCCCCCGAGCGCGTTCTTGCGTTTGTGTTTCAACACCCTGCTAGAACAGCCAAGCCATGGAAGAAGCCGAGTACGAAGCCCTCGCGTTCCCCGAGCTGAAGCGCCTGGTGAACGCACTGGATACGATCGAAGATGACCGCCTCGAGTGCGAGCTGTCCGGAGACATCCTCACGCTGTGCTTCGACGATGACGCCGAGTACGTGATCAACAGCCACCGCGCTGCGCGGCAGATCTGGATGGCCGCGGAGCGCACCGCCTGGCACTTCGACTGGACGGGCGAGGCGTGGGTCGCCGCGAAGTCGGGTGATGAGCTCTGGAGCACCGTCGAGCGCGTGCTCCAGAACAAGCTGGGGGGCTCGCTGAGTCTCAATCGCCCCCCATACAGCCGAGGGGGGTTGGTGTAGGGCGGAGTCGAGCTTGTTGGGATAGAATCAGAGGAAAG
>JAGQIY010000326.1 GCA_020430865.1 Myxococcales bacterium | reverse complement strand
CTATCCTCCCGATGAGCTTCTCGCTGGGGTGGATTCACCCGAGCGGGTTTCGCAGATTGAGGGCGATCGCCCACCCTGACGCGCTCGTCGTGTCGTCGCTTCAGAAGCAAACGTGGTTAGGTCCGAAGAAGTCCTGCGAGAGTTCGGCGACGGCCAGGTGGTTCCTGGCACGCGCTACCGCGTGCTGCGTTTGATTGGCGCGGGCGGGATGGGGTGCGTCTACGACGTCGAGCACACGGAGCTGGGCAAGCGCTTCGTCCTCAAGTCGTTGCTGCGTGAACTCGCGAGCCGAGAGGATCTGGTCGCGCGCTTGCGCAACGAGTGGCGCGCGTTGGCCAAGCTGGAGCATCCGAACATCGTCAGCGTGACCGACGCCGGAACGAGCTCGTCCGGCGTCCCGTTCTACGTGATGGAGCGCCTCGATGGGGAGACCCTCGCCGCGCGCCTGAAGCGGGAAGGACGCATCCACCCGGCAGAGTCGGCGCGCATCGCTGCCGAGATCCTGGATGGCCTGACCGCCGCACACGAGATCGGCATCGTGCATCGTGACGTCAAGCCGCCGAACATCTACTTGCAGCGTGATGGGAGCGTCAAGCTGCTCGATTTCGGCATCGCCAAGGTGCACTCCAGCGCGATGAACATCACCGGGCGCGGTGTTGCCGTGGGAACGCCGCGCTACATGTCGCCGGAGCAGGCGCGAGGAGATCGAGTCGATGGCCGGGCGGATCTGTACGCCGTGGGCCTGATCCTCTTCGAAATGCTGGCTGGAGCGGGCCCCTTCGACGCGCTCGGGGAAGGCAACGATCTGCTGCTGGCGCACCTGACTCGCTCCCCCCCACAGGTCTCTCAGGTCGCGGGCTGGGTGCCCATGATCCTCGACTCGCTGGTCGCGTCGCTGCTGTCCAAGGACCCGAGGCAGCGGCCCGCCAGCGCTCGCGCCGCCGCCCAGGAGCTTCGCCGTTTCCTTGCGGCACCGGCGCCGACGCCAGCGATGGGCAACGTCACGCCGGACACCCAGCAGTTGAAGGAGACGGCCAAGGCGACCCCGGCCCAGCTGGGGACGCCCACCGCACGCGATGGGCTGGCGGCTCAGAGCATGCAGTATCACGCACCGGTCTCCAGCCAGGTCCCGAGCTGGGCGACTCGCGGCGAAACGACTCACGTCGACGTCGCGCCTACAGCGCCTCGACCCCACACCGCCGCGCTGGGTCAGTCGCACCACACACAGCCCGAAGCGCCCGCGTTCTCCGAGCGGCCCAACTCCAGCGTCGGTGGCAGAACCGCACCCCTCGAGGCGGTCTTGGGCAACCAGCCCTGGGTGCGCACCCAGCGCCTGGACGAGCTCCAGGGCGACGAGACAGCGGTCCCGCCCACGCGCACCTCGGTCAACGCGTTCGGTGTCCCGGGGCCGGCCATGGGGACGCCGCCGCCAGCGGAGAACACCGTCATCCCCGCGCCGCGCAGCTCGACGCGCTGGATCGCCGTGGCGGTGGGTGTCGTCGGGCTGTTGGGGGCCGTGGCGTTGATTGGCTGGCAGCTGCTGCCGCGGTCCAGCCCTGAGCAGGTGGAGTCGGTGGCCGCTGCGTCCAGCGTCAGCCCTCCAGTCGAGTCGGAGTTGCCAGAGCCGCCGGCCAGTGCGGCGTCCCCTGCGCCTGCTCCCCCGTCCGCGGAGCCGACGCCGCTTCCGCTCGCCACCAGCGCGAAGACCAGCTCCCTCGCGAAGAAACCCGCCGCTGCCGCTCCTGCGCCCAGTCAGGCGCCCAAGGCGGAGCCCGCGCCGACCCCCGAACCCAGCAAACCCAGCAGGCCCAAGCTGCCGGGGTCGGGCCTGGAAGTCGGTAGCGGGCTCTAGCAAGGCCGCGCGGCCCGCATCAGGTCAGTGAATTTTCGCTGCTCTCGCTTTACTGGGCACGGGTCATGCCGTAAGTTCCGCGCCCCGCTAGGCCCTGGCCCGGCGTGGAAACCCCAACGACACACGTCTCGCGCGCGAGCGACCGCCCCGGTGCCCGGTGTTACACACCCGGGTTGGCTGGTCGGCGAGACGGAGGAAGCAACCGGAACAGGAGCGCAACCATGAGTGAAGAACAAGCAGTCGAAGTCCAGCCGAATCAACCCATCGAAGAGCCCGCAGCAGCTCCGCTGCGCGACCCCAGTGACCCCATGAGCGTCCGGGAGCTGTTCGAGGCAGGCGTCCACTTCGGACACCAGACGAAGCGCTGGAACCCGAAAATGCGTCCCTACATCTACGGTGCGCGCAACGGGATCCACATCATCGACCTGGATCGTACGGTCAATCTTTTCCGCAAGGCATTCGAGTTCGT
>JAGQIY010000325.1 GCA_020430865.1 Myxococcales bacterium | reverse complement strand
TGAAGCTGATGATGGGGCTGAGCCTGCTGTTGTTCGGGTTTCGTCACGTGAAGCTCTTGCGGCGGTTTCGCCACGAGCACGAGGCATTGCGTGAGCACCTCACCGAGCCCGTGGAGAGCCCCTTCGCGATTCAGCTGGAGCGGACCGCCTCCGCGACGAAGCAACCACTGGACGAGGTACGCGCGATCGTCAGTGACTGGATGGTGGCCCGGCCGGGGCGCTACATCCGCTGGTTCCGTCGGCAACCGCTGCTGGACGAGATCAAGCGTTTCCGCGAGGCAGGAGGCAAGACGGCGCTCGTCAGCGACTACCCGGCCCAGCTCAAGCTGGAGGCCCTGCGCGCGGTCGAGCTCTTCGACGTCGTCGTCGCCAACGGCGAAGCGTCCGGCCCCAGTCGCCTGAAGCCCTGGCCGGACGGCTACCTGAAGGCGGCAGAGCGCCTGGGCGTCGAGCCCAAACGCTGCCTGGTGGTCGGTGACCGGGACGACGCGGACGGCGCCGCCGCGCGCTACGCCGGCATGGGTTTCCGTCTGATCCGTTGACTGCTGCAGCGCGTCTTGCCTTCTGCGGGGAAACCAGCAAAGGCTGAGCAGATGCAGCAGCTCACGCCTCCGACCCGCGTCCTCATGGGCCCTGGGCCCTCCCCCGTGCCTGCCAGCGTGCTGAACGCCCTGAGCAAGCCCACCGTCGGCCATCTCGACCCGTACTTCTTGCGCGTCATGGACGAGGTGCGCGAGATGCTCCGCCAGGCGTTCAACACCCAGAACAAGCTCACCTTGCCCATGAGCGGCACTGGTTCCGCGGGGATGGAGACTTGCTTCGTCAACCTGGTGGAACCCGGGAGCCGCGTGCTGGTCGGTGTGAACGGCGTCTTCGGCACACGCATGGTCGAGGTGGCCAGGCGCTGCGGCGCCGAGGTCAGCGTCTGCGAGCAGACCTGGGGGCGGGCGCTGACGAAGGAGCTGCTGCTGGAGGCCGCGGCAGGCAAGGCCTTCGACATCCTCGCGGTGGTGCATGCAGAGACCTCCACCGGCGTGCTGCAGGACCTCGCACCGATGCGCGAAGCCGCCGATCAGCTGGGAGCGCTCTTGCTGGTGGACGCCGTGACCTCCCTGGGGGGCTCTCACGTGGACGTCGACGAGCACCGCGTCGACGCGATCTACTCGGGGACGCAGAAGTGCCTCTCCTGTCCGCCGGGGCTCGCGCCCATCAGCTTCTCGGCCAAGGCGGAGCAGCGCCTTTCCGCGCGAAAGCAGCCCGTCCAGAGCTGGTACCTGGATCTGAGCCTGATCGCCAGCTACTGGGGTCAAGCGCGCGCCTATCATCACACGGCGCCCATCAACATGATGTACGCGCTGCACGAGGCGCTGCGCCTGACCCTCGACGAAGGCCTGAGTGATCGAGTCGCGCGCCACCGGCGGCACTCGCTGGCGCTGAAGGCGGGGCTCGAGACGATGGGCCTCGAGCTCGCCGTGCCGGAGGCCGAGCGGTTGCCTCAGCTAACCAGCGTCAGGATCCCCGACGGCGTGGACGACGCCAAGCTGCGCGGTCAGCTGCTGCAAGACGTGGGGTTGGAGATTGGCGGCGGCCTGGGTCCGCTGAAAGGCAAGACCTGGCGCATCGGATTGATGGGATCTGGTGCCACACGGAATCATGTCGTGACGTGCCTGAGCGCGATGCATGCGGCGCTCCTCGCCCAGGGATACACCCCGAAGGACGAACCGCTGAGCGCCGTCGCCGCGGCCTACGCCAGCTCGCGGAGGTAGTCAGTCGGCCGCTGGCCAGTCGAGGTCGGACCACTCGAGCCAGCGCATCGCCAACGGTTCGCTCGCGAAGTTCGCGCCAGCGTTCGCCACGAGGACGATGGCCAGATCGCGATCGGGCCAGATCGCCGTGTGAGCGTCGAAGCCATCCAGACTGCCCTCGTGGGCCAACAGCGGCTGACCCATGTATCTGATGGCGACCCAGCCCATGGCGTAGTCGCCGTTCGGGGTGTGCAGCGTGTCGAAGGAGTCCTGACCCAGCAGCTCGGGATCACCCCGCCGAGCCCTCAGGTGCAGCTGCACGAAGCGCGCGTAGTCCGGCAGAGTGAAGCTGAAGTTGCCCGCCGTGCTGAGACCGAGAGGCAGCGACACGTCGGTCGGTGGGTGCTCCTGCAGCGGACCGCTCAGGGACCAGTGCGCCCACGGCTGCTCCGAGTCGCTGCTGGCGGGCCAGCCGAGCCAGGCCTTGGACTGCATGCCCAGCGGTTGCACCAGCCTGGAGTCCAGCAGCTCCTCGAACGTCGAGCCACTGGCCCGCTCCAGGATCGCACCAATCAAGCCATAACCCGCGTTCGAGTAGTTGAACTCGCCGACCGCCGTGGCCGGAGGCTGCTGAATCAACCACTCGGCGAACTTCTGGCGGTCTTCAGCGACATCCACCGGGATGGTGTCGATGGCCAGACGACTGGTAAACGCGCCGATGCCCGCGCGGTGCTGTAGCAACATCTTCAGGCTCACCGAGGCGAGATCTGCATCGATATTCGTTACCTCAGGGAATAGCTCGGAGAGCGTCGCGTCGAAGGACAGCTTGCCGTCTTCCACCAGCATCGCGCACAGCGTGGCGCTGAACGCCTTCACGTTGGACCCGATGTGCCAGTGATCGTCCAGCGTCGCGGCGTCCGGCTGACTCAGTCGCCGCACACCGCTCACTCCTCGGTCCACGATGCCGCCGGAACGCAGGACGACGCCGGCGAGCGCCGGCAAGCCGATCTCGGTCTGCGCCGTCTCGATCAAGCTCTGGAGATCGGGTGTGGCTCGTCCAGCGCTGCCGCCGGTGGTGCTGCTCCCGGCGGCTCCTCCGCTACTCCCGGCGCTGCCTCCCTCACCCCCGACCCCTGCCGAGCCAGCAGCTCCTGAACCCGAGCTTCCACCACCTCCCGCGGGGTCGCTCGAGTCGTCGGAGCACCCGCCGGCCAGCGTCATCGTCAAGAGCCCCAAACCAAGCCACCCCACGCGCGTCATGCGTTTCATGACCGCTAGCTTGGGCGATCGACGACTGAATCCCCACCGGCGAGGGCCGAGAGGCAGACACGCCGGATGAACGGCGCTGAGCCGGGACGGGCGGTCAGACACCCAGACGACTGCGCAACTCCGTGGCGCGACGGCGGCTGAGCTGTACCGGGGTTGGCCACCCTTCGAGCACGACGCTGTGAGAGGAAGCGGCTTCGCGGTTTATCTCACGGATGAATCCGACGTTGACGATGGTCGAGCGATGCACACGCACGAACAATCGCTCGGGAAGCTGCTGTTCCCAGTGCGATAGCGGCTTCAGCACCAAGACGCTCACTCCGCCCCCCAGACCGATCTCCGTGTAGTTGCCCGCCGCCTGTATCAACACCACGTCGCTCACGCGCACGAAACGCGCGCGGCTACCTTCCTCACAGAAGATCAGGTCCTCGGCGGACAGCTTCGTGGGCGAGGTGCCGGCCGACACCGACCCAGCTTGCTCCTGGGATCTCGGGGGCGAGGCGCGCTGCTTCACCCGGTGGAGCGCTGCCGCGAGCCGGTCGAGCGGGACCGGCTTCAACAAGTAGTCGAGCGCGTTCACCTCGAAGGCTCGCACCGCGTACGAGTCGTAGGCCGTCACGAAGACGACCGGCGGGAGCTGTGCCGCCGCTCGCTCGAACAACTCGAAACCCGTTTCCCCGCGGAGTTGTATGTCCAGGAAGACGACGTCGAAGCGCTCGTCGTGCAGCGCATCGAGGGCATCCTCGATGCTACTCGCCTCTTCGCAATCGGCTACGTCGAGATGACCCAGGAGCCCTCTGAGGGCTCGCCTACTGAGTCGCTCATCATCGACAATCAAGGCCTTCATGCGGGTACAGCCTGCAAGCTCAACTGGACGCGGACCCACCCCGCATCACACTCGGTTCGCAGCGAGTGGGCTCCAGGATACTCGGCGGCGAGGCGCTGTTCCACGTTGGACAGGCCCTTGCGTGTCCCTGGCGCCAGCTCGCCTTTCACCCAGCGGCCGGTGTAGGCAATCTCGATCCGCAGCTCGTCCGCGGAGACGCTGGCGGAGAGCGCGATACGCAGCGGCGTCGGGCTGGTGCGCTGACCGTACTTGATCGCGTTGTCCACCAGCGGAAGCAGCAGGAACGCGGGCACGCTCCGAGTCGCGGCCTCGGGCGTGACCTCGCAGCTGACCTCCAGGTCACGCTCGAAGCGCACTTGCTCGATCTCGAGATAGGCGCGGATCACGTCCAGCTCCCGCTCGAGAGTCACGCGGGCCGCGCCCTCGGCGCTGCTGGGCACCAGGGAGTAGCGCAGGAAGTCCGCGAGCTGCGTGACGACGCGCTGGGTCTTCGCGGGATCTTCAGCGGCCAGCGCGCCGATGCTGTTGAGCGCATTGAACAGAAAGTGCGGGTTCAGCTGATAGCGCAGGGCCTCGAGTTGGGCACGCTGAGCTGCCTGCTCGACTCGGGCGAGGCTCCGCTGCTGTTCCCCTAGGCGGCGCCGCTGCTCGAGGAGCAGGTCCGCTGTCAGCAGCCCGAGGAGGACCCCAGGGTACGCCAGGGGCGAGTCGAGCTTGGCTACCTGGCTTGGTGCCAGGAAGAGATAGCTCGTATAGGAGGAGAGAAACGGATCCGCCATTTCCTGGAGGATCCAGCCGCAGATCGCCCAAACTGCAGACAGCAACGCTCCCAGTGAGAACAGTCCGAGCAGGGCGCGGCGGGATCGGGTGCGCGGAGCAAGCCAGATCAGTGGCATGCTCGTCATGGCGCCAGACAGCGCCCAAGCCAAGCTGCGGCGCGCCGCGACGTCCTCGAACGGAAGAAGCTCGAGCAACGAGAAGAAATGCAGCAGACCGAAGGTCAACCACCAGGCGCCGATCAGGAGCCAGCTCGAACGCGACACCAGCTCAGCTCAGCATCCGGCTGCTCAGGCTGCCTTCCACATGTGACGAGCGGTAGGCAGCCAGGACGAGCGGTCACGCCCGCAGGTGAAACCCGCACTAGAGTAGCGTCATGGGGTCGCCCTCCAAGCTCTCGCCGTGGAGCCTGTGCCTGATTCTGGCGTGCTCGAGCTGCAGCGCGTCCCCACCCCGGCATCACCCCGCCGACGCAGCCGCGCGCGAATGGCTCGCGTTGCTGGATGCGCGCCGCTACGGGGAAACCTGGACGGAGGGCTCCGAGCAGCTGAGGCTTGGCGTGTCTCAAGAGGGCTGGGCGCGAGCGCTGAAGGGAGTCCACGCCGAGAGCGGCGCGTTCGAGCACCGCGAGCTGCACGCCATCCGGGAGATGAATCGAGTGAGGAACCTGTTGGAGCCTGGGGAGTTCGTCATCGTGCAGTACGAGAGCCAGTATCAGAAGCTGCCCGGTGTCGAGACGCTCGTGCTGCACCACGAAGGCGACGCCTGGCGGGTTTCCGGATACCGGGTGGAACCCAAAATGCCCTGGGACTGACTCACCCGGTGTGCGCCAGCTCCAGGGTCATGTGGGGAAACTGGGCGTTGCTGGTCTCGAGGGCGAGACCAGCATCAGACAGCCAGTGAAGGAGCCGAGCACGTTCGCTCCACTCGAGTCTCGACCTCCTCCAGCCCGAGATCACGCTGGGTAGGTACGTGCTCGAGCTGTGGCTGCTGCCCGACGCCGTCCCGCGCGGGGGGCCCTGGAGCGCAGCCAGAGTCAGCTGGGAGCTCCAGCCCTGCAGGATCTGAGGGTTCCGGGCAAACGGAGAGGTTTGTCATTCCGTTCCGGGCGCGGCGCTTCACAACCACACCATGACTGTCACACTGCTCAGCAAGACCTGAGATGCACCCCCTCCTGCGCCGCCAGCTGCAGCGAGCTTACGATGGCCAGGAGCCTCCCGACGATCCTGCCTTCCGCAAGCTGCTCGACCTCATCGAGGCTGCGTACGCACAGGCTGACTCGGAGCACGAGCTCGTCGGCCGCTCGCTTCGGCAGGTCTCGGACGAGCTGCTGGAGCGCAATCGCCAGCTCACGGAAGAGCTCGCGAACCTCACCGAGTACGAGCAGGCCCTCGCAAATAGCCGCACGGAACTACAGGAGGTGCTGACGGCGATCCCAGATCACGTGTGGTTGGTGGGTGACAACGGCGAGGTGCTGAACCCTCGCCCCCAGCTGCCCAGCGCGCTGTCGGACGCGTTGATCGAAGCCGGAGGCGTTCAAGCCCAGGCCAAGAAGGCGCGCATCGAGGGGCGCATCCGGCTCTGGGAGTTCGAGCTGCCGAGCGCCGATGGGATCAAGCTCTACGAGGGGCGCTGCGTGCCTCATGGGACGCGCGGCTGCGTCGTCCTGGTGCGCGACATCACCGAGCTACGGGACATTCAGCAACAGCTCAATCTGAGCGAGCGTATGGCGTCGGTCGGCGTGATGGCAGCGGGCGTCGCCCACGAGGTGAACAACCCTCTGACGTTCGTCATCGCGAACCTGGATCACGCAGTCCAGAGCCTCTCCAAGAACACCAGCCCCCAGATCCTCGAAGAGGCGCTGGAGGCATTGCGCGAGGCGAAGCTGGGCGCACAACGGGTCAGCGATATCGTGCGTGACCTACGCACGCTGGCGAACCCGAAGACGGACGCCCGCGAGAGCTGTGACATCAACCGGGCTGTGGACACCGCGCTGACGATGACCGCCAACGAGACTCGCCACCGGGCAGAGGTGGTGCGTCGGCGCGAGGACCTTCCCAATCTCCGCGCGGAATGCTCCCGCATCGTGCAGGTCTTCGTGAACCTCTTGCTCAACGCCGCGCAGGCGATCGAGCCAGGCAACGCGAAGGACAATCGCATCGAGATCGCGACTCGCCAGAGCGGGAACTGGATCGAGATCGAGATCTGTGACACCGGCGCAGGCATCGAGTCGAAGGACGTCAAGCGGCTCTTCGATCCGTTCTTCTCCACCAAGCAGGGCGTCGGCGGCCTGGGGCTCGGCCTGTCGATCTGCCGCAAGATCATCGACGAGCACGGCGGACAGATCCGCGTCACCTCGGTCGAAGGTGCGGGCACCTGCATCATCGTCCAGCTACCCCTGAGCCTCGCCCAGCCAGAACCCGAGGCGCCAGCCGCGCCCGCTGCGCACGCCGTGGAGCGCGCTCGCGTGTTGATCATCGACGACGAACCAGACGTCGGCCGCGCGATGCGGCGCGGTCTGTCTCAGCTCCACGATGTCACGCTCGCCCAGACGGGCGCTCAGGGCCTCCGCCTGCTCGCGGAGCACGCCTTCGACCTCGTGCTCTGCGATCTGATGATGCCAGAGATGAGCGGCATGGAGGTGATGCGTCGCATCCGCGCCGACTTCCCCGACCACGCCGATCGCGTGGTCTTCATGACCGGCGGCGCGTTCTCAGAGGCTGGATCCAAGTTCCTCGCGGAACTCGAAGCAGGACATCTCGACAAGCCGTTCGACCAGCGCGAACTGAGGGAGTTCATCGCCCAGCAGCTCGCCCGCCTGGGCCACCGCAGGATCGGGGGGTGAGGAGCGCCGGCCCCCCGCCAAATTGCGCTGAGGAAATCCAGGCTACGGCAACTTGTAGCGGACGCCCTGAGGTGTGTCCTCGAACAAGACTCCCAGCGCCTTGAGCCCGTCTCGGATCGCATCCGCGGTCGGCCAGTCCTTGTTCTTGCGCGCGGCGTGGCGCGCGAGCGCGACCTGGCGCAGCTCCGCCGGGCTGAGACCCTGCTGGGCGAGTAGCTCTCTGGCTCGCTCGGGGCTGGGCGCCTGGTCCAGCTCGGCGTCGAGCTCGGCCTTGCTGATGGTCCCGCTCTTGCTCTCACGGTTCAGCACTCCCAGCACGTGATCTGCGCGATCGAGCGCCGCGAGGGCCCCCTCTGCGACGGCACCGCTCGGCTGCAGACGGTTCACCGTGTTCACGAACTCGAACACCGCCGCGAGGGCGTTGGCTGTGTTCAGATCATCATCGAGGCTCTCCCCAAAGACCCGCTCGAGCCTGGCGATCGCCTCGTCCACCTCGGCGGTCCTGGCACCTTCATCGAGCTCCCTGCGCTCTGCGAGGAGGTCGCGGCAGTTCTGCAGCCGCGCGATCGAGGCCCGCGCTGCGTCCAGGCCCTCCAGGGTGAAATTCATCGGCTGCCGGTAGTGGTTCGAGAGCAGCAGGTAGCGGATCTCCTTGGCGGTGTAGCCCTTCGCCTGGAGATCTTCGAGGGTGTACAGCGTCCCCTCGCGCTTGCTCATCTTCTTGTTGTTCACGAGCAGGTGACGCGCGTGCATCCAGTAGTGTGAGAAGTCGCCGTCGGTCGCTCCCCTGGCCTGGGCGATCTCGCACTCGTGATGCGGGAAGATGTTGTCCTCACCACCGGTGTGAATGTCGAATGTATCCCCAAGGTAACGCGAGCTCATCGCGCTACACTCGATGTGCCAGCCGGGGAAGCCCTTTTGGATGCGCTCGTCGAGCCGGGGGCGCTCGCCAGGGTAACCTTCCCAGGTGCTGTCTGCGTGGGGGTCCCACTGCATCAGGTGGCCAGCGTCGGTCTTCCACAGCGCGAAGTCCGCGGGATGCCGCTTCACGGTGTTCACCTCGACGCGAGCACCCGCTTCGAGGTCCTCGGTGATCTTGCCGCTCAGCTTGCCATACTCAGGGAAGCTCGAGATGTCGTAGTAGACCTCCCCAGTGCCTTCCGGGATGTACGCGTGCCCACGGTCCAGA
>JAGQIY010000324.1 GCA_020430865.1 Myxococcales bacterium | reverse complement strand
GGTGACTTCGACGGCCAACTCACGCCTCGCGCGCCTCGAGGGCGGCGAGGCCGAGCTCGAGGCGCTCAAGAGCAAGAGCACGGGGCGTGGTGAGTCGAGCAAGACAGCGGGCGAGCTCTACGATTTGATCCGGAACAACAAGCAGAAGGATCTGCTGGAGCAGTGGCCGAACGCCCAGAAGGCGAACCTCACCAAGACCGAGCGCGCGATCTTCGAGGACGCCGTGTCCAAGGCGCGCTCGGATCTCTCGCTCGTCGCGTATCAGGAGGGGCTGGATCACGTGCGCACCGGGCGCTGGCACGAGGCGCGTCAGGCACTGGAGGAGAGCCTGCGCCTCGACTCGAACGCCGCTCACAGCCCCCAGGCTCAGTACAACCTCGCGCTGGCCTTGAAGAACCTGGGGGACCAGCGCAAGGCGATCCCGATCTTGATGAAGCTCTCGGAGGCCTCCGCCGATCGCGAAGTGATGGACGACGCCTTGTGGCTCCTCGCGCAGTCGCAGATCGACATCCAGGCCTGGAACGACGCCAAGAGCACGCTCAGGAGCTTCATCCGTCGCTTCCCGAAGAGTCCCCATATCAACGACGTGCGCATGAAGGCGGCGGAGATCAATCTGCAGCACTGATCCTTGGGGCTCTCGACGCTGCCCACGCGGAGCCGTCGGCAAACCAGCTCAGTCCGACGCCGGCCGCGCCGCCATCAGCGCCTGGCGCATCGCCTGCGGACTACAGCCGTATTTGGCTTCGCTGTAGCTATCCAGGCTGATCACCTGCCAGTCGTCGTTCTTGTCGAGCTCCGTCAAGTACGTCTCCAGCGCATCCTTGCGGATATAGTCATGGAGCAGCACGACTCCGCCGCGACGGGTGGCTCGCTGCAGGTTGCCCACGAGGGCGGTGGAGTCGTTGCGCACGCCTTCCACGGTGTCCCCAGATGCGTCGTGCCACAGCACGTTGAGGAAGCCGACGCGCTCGAGCGCTGCGTCGTTCAGCTTGCGCAGACGCTTCGGTGAGCCGAGATACGGACCGCCTCCTGGCGGCCGCGAGTAGACGACGGGGTAGCGCCGCGCGGCGTCGTCTTCACGGCTCAGCACCGGGTAGCCGCGCTCGCGCAGGAGCTCGAAGTGCCGCGCCTCCCACTCGGGCCACTTGGTGCGGAGCTCAGTGCCCGACAAGTAGCGGCCTTCCGGGATCCCGAAGACACGCTGATAGATCGCGCGGAAGTCTTCTGGAGAGGTCGCGAGCAGAGCCAGCTCGATCAAGATCTGGGTCGTCTCGTGCTGCCCATGGATGTAGCCGACGCTGCGCTCGTTGTCGCGAAACGACATCTCCACGTCATGGTTGTAGCTATGGGAGCCGATGGTGTGGCCCTGCTCCAGCATGCGCTGCACCAGGTGATAGGTGTTCGAGCGGACGTTCTTGCCCACCAGGAAGAAGGTCGCCGCGTAGCCGTGCCGCTCGAGCAGCTTCAGCACGCGGGGGGTGTGATTGACGGTCGGCCCGTCATCGAAGGTCAGCACCACTTCACCGGCGGTG
>JAGQIY010000323.1 GCA_020430865.1 Myxococcales bacterium | reverse complement strand
TGCCAGTGCCCTCGAGATCGAGAAGCTCTGCTTGAGCACGCTCTAGCGCAGCCAGGGGCAGCGCTGCGGGACCAGCGTTGAAGTTGATTACTCGGGCCATTTTCCTCCACGCAGACAAGGGCCTGCGGGGCCATCGCGTAGTAACTGGACGGGTCTTAGTCAAGCGCGACCACTTGGCCGACCGCTTGCCTGGCTACCGCGCCCTCACGGATCAGCCTGCCGCGGGCCCCTTCCAGAGCCACCAAAGTCGACGGCAATCCTCCTGGAGCACGCCCGATCGCCACCCAAACGCCGGGGAGCGCTCGCTCTGCGCTCACGTGATCGAGCGCCGCGGGTGCGCCGGGAGGATTCGCGCTGGTCGCCGTGAGCACAAGTCCAGAGAGGCGAGCGAGACGAGCTGCAGCGCTCGGTCCCGCTTCGCGCACACCAATCGTCCCGCGTTGAGTCAATCGCGTGTCGACGTGGTGCGCGGCAGGTAACACGATGGTCAGCCCACCTGGCCAAAATCGCTGAGCGAGGAGGCGAGCGTGCGCTGGGATCTCGGTGACCCAGCGCTCCCAGGCGCTGAAGGCCGGGACGATCAGACCCACGCCCTTGCTCTCGCGGTGCTTGGCGGCGAACAGCCGATCCACCGCGCGCGGGTTACTCGCGTCCGCCAGCAGACCGAAGGACGACTCGGTGGCCACCGCCACGACTTCTCCCAGGCAGAGCAGCTCCAGAGCCGTCCGCTCGCTGACGATGCGCCTCACCCCCACCCCCTCACTCGCTGCCACGCTCGGCCAGCGCACGATATCCAATATCCCTACGGAATTGCATACCAGCGAAGCTGATGCACCCCAGCGCGGCGTAGGCACGGTCGCGAGCTTCGACGAGGCTCTGACCCGTGGCGGTGACCCCCAGGACCCGGCCCCCCGCGGTGACCACGCGCCCCGCCTCGAGGGCCGTCCCTGCCTGGAACACCACCGCGCCCTCGACCTCTGCGGCGCGCTCGAGGCCTTCGATGACGTCGCCCCGCCGTGGTGTGCCGGGGTAGCCTGCCGCCGCCATCACCACGCACATCGAGTGGCGAGCGCTGACCGACACGGCGTCCGGCTCGAGCTCACCGCGGGCCGCGCTGAGCAGTAGCCGCCCCAGGTCTCCATCCAAGTTGGACACCAGGACCTGGGTCTCGGGATCGCCGAAGCGCACGTTGAACTCGAGAACTCGAGGTTCTCCCTCGGGTGAGACCATCAGCCCGACGAAGAGCGTGCCGACGAACGGAGTCCCTTCGGCCTGCATGCCGCGGATCACCTTCAGGACGACCTCGTCCCGAACTCGGTCGAGCAGCGCGGCGTCGACCAGCGGCGCTGGCGCATACGTGCCCATCCCCCCGGTGTTGGGCCCCTGATCGCCTTCGAGCGCGCGCTTGTGATCCTGGGCTGCCGGCAGCATCAACACGCGTTCCCCGTCACAGATCGCGTGCACACTCGCCTCGGCGCCGGGCAGGCGCTCCTCGAGCACCAGTCTGCGACCCGCATCGCCAAAGCGTCCGTCCAGCATCTCCAGGCTCGCGTCGAGCGCCTCCTCGACAGTCTCGGCGACGACCACCCCCTTGCCCGCACACAGCCCGTCCGCCTTGACCACCGGCACCTGGCCGCGGGCGCTGAAGCGCTCCACCGCGGCCCGCGCTGCGGCAGGGCTCTCGACGACCTCGAAGGCAGCGGTGGCGATGCCGTGGCGCTTACAGAACTCCTTCATGAACGCCTTCGAACCCTCGAGCCGTGCCGCCGCTCTTCCCGGTCCGTATACCACGAGGCCCGCAGCGCGCAGCTCGTCCGCCAGTCCAGCGCAGAGGGGCGCCTCGGGCCCGATCACCACCAGATCCGGCTTCGACTCGAGGGCCACCGCCTTCGGCTCCCCGGCCACGCTCTTCAGCTCGCGCAGCGCGGCGTTCCCTGGGCACAGCGTGACTTCAGCGACCGATTTGCTCTGAGCGAGTCGCCACGCGAGCGCGTGCTCGCGGCCGCCTCCGCCTACCACCAAAACCCGGATACTCTCGCCCTGCTGCATGGCGGCGACCTAGCGTGGTAGCCTCGGCGGAGCAATCGTCCAGGCGTTGCCGAGGCGGCCCCCTGGCTGGTACACAGAGAAGGCTCGGCGTTGCACCACTGCGAGGGTCGAGCAGCACAAGCCCATCCGCTGCGAGGCCCGAGTGTCCCACGTCGTCATTCGCACCGTGCGTCCCTATCCCAACGAGGAGGCCTTCCTGCAGGAAGAAGGCTGGACGCTGTCGCGCAAGAGCATCGTGCTCCTCGATCAACCAGAGCACCCCGAGGGCACCGTGGTGCGCTTCGAGGTCAAGCTCGAGAGCGGCCAACGCCTGATGCGCGCAGAGGGCAGCGTGATTCGCTTCCGGGCCGGCGACGGCGAGTTTCCTTCGCAGCTCGAGCTGAAGTTCCGCCGCTTCGACGCGGCGACGAAGGCGCTGATCGAGAGCGCCGAGGCGCTCGCCGCGCTCACGGAAGACGACTACGAGGTGATCGACGACATCGAGGCGCTGAGCGATGTCGAGGCCAGTGCACCGATCCACACGGAACCAATCGAGGCGAGCGACCCAGCTCCCGACAGCGCTCCAGGAGTCGCCCTGAGCAGCGCGCCAGGCGGCCTCGACAATCCGGCAGCAGGAAACACCCAACCCCTTGCGACCGAGCCCCTCGGCAGCTTCGAGTCGGACGCCAGCCCATACACCCAGGCCGTGAGCACCGAAGCAACCCGGGCCGCGACGGCCGAGCAGGAGCTGGACGCCGCCGTGGCCGACGCGACCCGCGAGGCGCGCTCGAGCT
>JAGQIY010000322.1 GCA_020430865.1 Myxococcales bacterium | reverse complement strand
GCTGCGAGGACGCCTGCAGCGCGGGCGCGCGACCCACACCGCCCTCGAGCGACGGCTGTTGATGCGCGACCCCAAGGCGGTGCTGGCTCGCACGCGGCTGAAGCTGGCTCCCCTGGAGCGCGCCCTGCGGGACGGCATACGAGCACGCCTCCAGCGCGAGCGAAAGCTCCACGCTGACCAGCAGGCGACGCTCGTGCGGTGCACACGGGACCAGCTACACGAGCACCGCGAACGGCTGAGCCTGCGGGCGACGGAGCTCGACGGCCTGTCTCCCCTGCGCATCCTCGGGCGCGGCTACGCCATCGCCGCGAAAGCTGGTCACATCGTCAGGCGCGCCAGAGAGCTCGCGCCTGGCGACGATCTGGAAGTACGCCTCGGACGCGGTTCCGTACGGACCAGCGTTACCTCCGTGGACCCGGGAGAGGAGCAGGGAGCATGAGCCGCTTCGCGCTCCTCGGGCATCCCTTGGGCCATTCGCTCTCGCCGGTGATCCACCAGGCGGCGTACGCCGCCTTGGGCCTCGACCACCAGTACGAGCTGCGCGACTGTCCTGATCGCGCGGCCGTGGAGGCAGCTGTCGCTCAGCTCGAAGCGGGCGAGTTCGCGGGCTACAACGTCACGGTCCCTCACAAGCAGCTCGTGCTGTCCCTCGCTGACGTCGCCGATCCACTGGCTCGAAGGTCAGGGGCGGCGAACGTGCTCGCGGTGCGCGAAACCAAGCTCCACGCGTACAACACCGACATCCTGGCGCTGCTCTCGGAGCTCAGCGACGTGAGCCGCGGTGTCGCGGTCATCCTGGGCAACGGAGGCGCCGCGCTCGGCGCGGCCACGGCCCTCGGGGAGCTCGGCTTCCAGAAGGTACACGTCAGCGCCCGTAGCCACGTCGGGCCGCGGGAGACCTGGCGCCGCGCGGATTCGTTCCAGCACCTCGACGTCAGCCTGCTGGAGTGGGGCACGGAAGCGTGGCGGGGGTTCGAGGATGACGTGAGCCTGGTGCTGCAAGCCACCAGCGCCGGGATGCTGGGCGGAGCCCCGGGCGAGAGCGTGAGCGACGCCGTGCCCTGGGAGCGGCTACCTGCGAACGCCGTCGCCTACGACGTCGTGTACAACCCCACGGAAACACAGTTCCTGCGTGACGCCCGTGAGCGAGGGCTCGACGCGCGAGGTGGACTCGGGATGCTGGTCGGCCAAGCGGCCGCGGCGCTCGAGCTCTGGCTCGACCTGGACGCACCTCGTGCGGCGATGTTCGCGGCTGCCAGAGCGGCGTTGGGGCAGCGCGATGGGTAGGCGAAAGCGCGAGCTCGAGCCCGGTGAGGGCAGCCCCTGGCCCTACGTCCCGGTACAGGGCGATCTCTCCCGCGCGGAAGCCGAGTGGCTGCACACCAACGGCGCTGGCGCCTACGCCATGAGCACGGTGGCGCTCAGCCACACGCGACGCTACCACGGCTTGCTCGTCGCCGCGCTCTCCCCCCCCCTCGATCGCCACGTCATCCTGAGCCATGCGGAAACAGAGGTCGAGATCGGCAAGCGCTCGCATCGCCTCGCCGCCCATCGCTTCCCCGGGGTCGCCCCGATGCCCGGCTATCGCCAGCTGGAAGAGTTCGCACAGGCCCCCTTGCCCCACTGGCGCTATCGCCTGGGCAAGGCGAGCTTCAATCGACGGCTAGCGCTGGTGCGCGGCAAGAACGCCCTGGTGCTCTCCTACGGCTTGTCGGGGGTGAGGAGCGCCATCTTGAAGGTGCGGCCGCTGCTGTCGCTCCGTCCCATGCACGAGTTGACGCGGGAACATGGGGGGATGCTGCAGACGGTCGCGCTCCGTCCGCGCCAGGTGCAGATCCAGCCCCGCCCAGATCTCCCGCAGATCCATTTCGAGCACGAAGGACTGTTCGTCGGGAGCCCTGACTGGTGGCGCCGCTTCGAGTACTCGAGCGACGATCACGACGAGACCACCGAGGACCTCTGGACGCCCGGCGTGTTCGAGATGGAAATCCAGGACGGTCAGACCATCTACCTCACGGTCTCGGTGGGTGAACCGCTCCAGGGCGACCCCGCAGCGTTGATGCGCGAGACCGAGGAGCACCTGCTCGCCCAGGATCCGGGTGAGGAGCGACCGGACGCCGTTCGCAAGCTGTTTCTCGCCGCCGATCAATTCTGCGCAGAAAATTGCGACCGCCCGGCGGTGATCGCCGGCTACCCCTGGTTCGGGGTGTGGACTCGCGACACCTGCATCGCGCTACCCGGGCTCTACTTGACACGAGGCAAGGTCGACGGAGCCAAAGCCGTCTTGCGGACGCTGATCGCCAGCCAGCAGGCGGGGCTGCTTCCTCGACGCCTCGCGGAGCACCCGAGCGTCGTCCAGATGCCCTCGCTGCGCCCGATCCCGGCAGGCTTCGGACGCAGCGAGTTTTCCTCGGTGGATTCGACCTTGTGGTTGTTCGAGGCGGCGCGGGCTCTGCTGGCCTGGACCGGCTCCGACGACAGCTTCGTGCGCGAGGAGCTGTATCCGGCCCTGGTCGCTGCCTTCAACGCGGTGTGCGAAGGCCGGGCCGCGCTGGGAGT
>JAGQIY010000321.1 GCA_020430865.1 Myxococcales bacterium | reverse complement strand
TCCCAGCTCGGCCGAGGGTTCACCGTCATCCGCTACAGCGAGAAGGGTGAGACCGACTTCGGCATGGGGGTGATCGCTCTTGGCAGCAAGCCATTCAAGCCGTTCCAGATAAGCAAGACCTCCAAGGTCGCGCTCGAGAACAACCGCACGGAAGTCCATCAAGGGCAGCAAGAGTACATCGGTGGCTTCGAGATAACCGATGACGACCAAGCGCTGTACTTCACCGCGGCGCTCGACGGGGCTCCGGCGGTGGACGTCTTCGTGCTGGCCAAGGGCGCCGGCGATCAGATGCTCCAGCAGTACGTCACCAACCCCGGCCCCGCGGCGCTCCCGATGCAGCCGCTGCTCGACAACGTGGTCACCCAGGGCCAGCCCTGGAAGGGCTACCTGCCGCTCCCGAAGGGGATCTACTACCTGATTGTGGACAATGCTTCCGGCGTCGGGCAGACCAATCCGCCGCAGGTAGCGGGGGACGATCGCGCAGCAAAGCTCGACTACCTGGTGCAAGTCGGCGAGCGCCAGTAGCCTCCGAGCGCGCCCCTCCCCCCCGAAAAAACCTCGAATGCGGCGGTAGGTCGAGCCATCGCCGCGCCCTGCGAGCCCGCCCGCGCCTCGAGGCCGGGGATGGAGGTTGCCCAGATTCGGTCCGACAGGTAAGAGAACCCCGCGCTTTGGCCGACTCCACTACTTCCGTGCGCCCGCAGCCTGCCCTGCGGTACGTGTTCCTGCTGGTCTGGTTCTTCCTCGTCCCGCTAGCCGTCGCCTGGCTTGCGGTGACGGTGCTCGCCGCCTCCGACGAGACGGACACCCTGAGTCTGCTGGGGCGCCTTGCCTGGCTGATCCGTGAGCAGCCGGTGCCCGCCGGGATCGCGTTCTTCACCGTGGTCGAGATGGTGCTCTACCACTATCGCCACCAGCTCCCGCTCTCGAAGCACCTTGGAGTGGGTGGTCGCTCGGACGTGCCGCCAAAGCTGCGCCGTGACTACGAGCACGCCGCCCAGCTGCTCGACGAAGCCGCACGGATACTGGATCGGCGCGCGGAGCAGGTGAAGCGCCTGGTCAAGATCAGCGCCCGCGAAGAGCTGGACGAAAGCCTCGAGACGCTGCGTCTGGAGCTCGAGCGCGTGCCCTTCGACGAGGAGGGCTTCGAGAAGGCTTACGAGTCGGCCAGCGTGCTCGTGGATCGACATCTCGCGCCGTGGCGCAAGAGCGAGGTGCGCGAGTACGCCGAATCGATCGGCGTCGCGATCTTGGTGGCGCTGCTGCTGCGTGAGTTCGTGGTCGAGGCCTTCAAGATCCCCAGCGGCTCGATGCTGCCGACGCTCCAGCTGCAGGATCACATCTTCGTCAACAAGTTTGCCTACGGGCCGAAGCTGCGCTTCACCGACACGCGTCTGTTCCCCAGTCTGCCCCCCAAGCGCGGCGACGTGATGGTGTTCATCTACCCGGATCCGAACCCGGAGAACCCGCGCCAGGACTACATCAAGCGCGTGATCGCGCTGCCTGGCGACACCCTCGCCGTCCAGGATGGACACCCGATCATCAACGGCTGGAAGGTGCCCTACTGCAGGGTCGGTCACTACGAGTACATGGAGGGAGACGACCCGCGCCAAGGCGATCTCTTCGTGGAGTTCCTCGGGGATATGAGCTACCTCACGCTGTTCCAGGACGGCGAACGGGACCAGTTCGAGGGCCCCTACCAGGTCAAGCCGGGCGAGGTCTGGGTGCTCGGGGACAACCGGAACAACTCTCAGGACTCGCGCGCCTGGAACGGTGGACGCGGTGGCGGTGTGCCCTTCGACAACATCAAAGGCCGCGCGATGTTCGTCTGGCTCTCCAGCGGTGAGCTCACGCTGGATCGAGTCGGTCTCAACGTGATGGGTAAGCCGACCTTGCCGAAACACGACAAGGCAGAGCTCCACGCCGCGGTCGATCGTTGCGTGAAGCAGCGACCGCCGGTCTCCGAGACCACCCCGCCACCCCCGAAGAACTGAGCTGGACCGCTCGCGCCGCGCAGTCTCCGCGCGCGGAAGCGCAGGGTTTGGGGGGGGAGAGGGTGAGGCCATGGGGGCGCTCCTTCAGGTTTCCACGGCGGTTTGTCACGGTTTCCGCCCCGTCCCCAAAGGGGGTCCGGAGAGTGAACCCGAGCGCGGGATCAAAACCCCGACTCAGACGTATTGGGCTGTGGGCGACCTCATGGCTTTCGTGTAGGGTCCGGCCCGAGGAGGAACTTACGGATGGTTATCAACTCCGCACGCGCGTCGACGGCCATTGCCGCGGCCGGCCTGATCTTCGCTCTGCTCGCCTGCAAGAAGGAGGAGGAAGCTCCGCCGGAGCCTTCGGCCACGGCCTCCGCCGAACCCGAAGCTCCGAAGGAGGAGCCCAAGGTCGAGGAGAAGAAGGAGGACGAGGTCGAGCGCTATGGCGACAAGGAGACGAAGATGAGCGGCACCGTGCGGGTCCTGCTCAACAACCTCCGCGTCTACAAGAAGGCCGATACGACGACTGAGTTCGTTGCGACGCTCAACCGAGGCACGCTGGTCAATCTCAAGGCCAGCTACGGGAACTACCTCCTGATCGAGTACCCATCCGGGTACAAGCAGCTCAGCCCGGGCTGGATCCAGGCGCGCGTGAACAGCCCCCAGCTGAAGACGGAGACCGACGTGAAGCCCGAGGACGTCGAGAAGCAAGACGCTGGCGCGGTGGTGAACCCGTCCGCGACCGCCTCGGCGTCGGCGGCTCCGAGCGCTTCCGCCACGGCGTCCGCTTCCGCTTCCGCCGAGCCCTCGGCGACCGCTTCCGCCACGGCGTCGGCAGAGCCTTCCGCCACCGCCTCGGCCTCCCCAGCGAACCCGTTGCTGCGGCGCCTCCCCAAGCTGCGTCTGCCAACCCCAGCAACTTCGAACTAGACCCGGACCCGTTCCTGCTTCGACGCCGCCTGAGACTCAGGCGGCGGCGGCGCTTTGTCCGCAGGTGCGACGTCGCGGGTCGAGGCAGACGCGTCGCACGCTCTGCACAACACTGCTGACGCGCTGCGACGCCGCGGAGCAAAGTGCGAATGCTCGGGAGGCAGCTTGCTCCGCCTCCTCCGACGGTCGTAGAAGTCGCGCATGGCCGAGAGCATGCGCGCGCTGGTTTACGATCGGGCGAAGGATCCCTGGGAGGAGTCCAAGGGGCTGCGAGTGGAAGAGGTCCCACGCGTGACCCTGGACGAACGCAGCGACTACCACGATCGGAACCGCGTGCTGATCAAGCCGCGCTACGTCGGTTTCTGTGGCTCCGATCGGGGGATCTGGTTCCGCAAGGCATTCAAGGACATGATCTGCGGTTCCCTGGACAACGAAGCCAAGGCGCTGCGTCACCCGAAGGACCAACGCATCATCGGTCACGAGCTGTTCGGCGAAGTCGTCGCCGTGGGCAGCGAGGCGCGGCGAAGCTTCGGCCTGGAGGTCGGCGATCTCGTGAGCGCCGAGAGCCACATCTTCTGTGGTGTCTGTCATCAGTGCCGAAGCGGCGACCACTACGTGTGCGCCGACGACCTGATCATCGGTATCAGCTATGACGGCGCGTTCGCCGACTACGTGAAGCTCCCCGCCAAGGTCATCTGGCGCAACAACATGGACCGCATGCGACCGGAGGTCGCCGCCGTCCAGGAGCCCTTCGGCAACGCCGTGCATGCCTGCACGAAGGTCAATCTGCGCGGAAAGCGCGTCGCGATCGTGGGCTGCGGAACCATCGGGTTGTTCGCCGTCGCGATCGCGCGCGCGATGGGGGCGACCTACATCGTCGGGGTGGAACCCGTGAAGCATCACGCCGAGATGGCCCGCAAGCTGGGGGCGGACGTGGTGCTGGAGCCTGGGGTTGGCGCCGAGGACTACGCCCACGACCCCAACCTATGTGCCGAAGTGCGTCGCCTCACCGACGGCGTCGGCGTCGATGTCGCCCTCGAGATGAGTGGCATGAACTCCTCGGTGAACAACGCGATTCACCTCGTGCGGCGTGGCGGCGACGTGATCCTGTTCGGGCTCAAGAGCGGCGACGCGATCATCGAGAGTTTCGATCGGGTGATCGTCGACGGCATCAACATGCACAGCGTGATCGGGCGGCGTATCTGGGAGACCTGGCACATCACTCGGCACCTGCTCGAAGCGCGGGACCCCAACATCCACGACCTGGTCTGGGAGGTGATCCTGAACGGTGGTCAGGGCCCGATCTTGCCCTTCGAAGAGTTCAGCGCAGAGCGCTTCGAGGAAGCCATCAGCACCTACCCGAAGGTGGTGCTCAAGTTCTAAGCGAGCGGAGACCAGAATGTACGAACAAGCCAGGGGCATTTTTCAGGCGGAGCTCGACGCCATCGATGCAGCGGGCCTGACCAAGCACGAGCGAATCATTACCTCACGGCAAGGCGGAGCGATCCACTCCGGCGACGCCGACGTGCTCAACTTCTGCGCCAACAACTACCTCGGCCTGTCATCTCATCCGGAGGTGATGGAAGCCGCGAAGCGGAGCCTGGACAGTCACGGCTTTGGCCTCTCGAGCGTGCGCTTCATCTGCGGCACGCAGGATCTCCACAAGCGCCTGGAGGCGAAGCTCAGCGGATTCTTCGCCACCGAAGACACGATCCTGTACTCCTCCTGCTTCGACGCGAACGGCGGCCTGTTCGAGACGCTGCTCGGCGCGGAAGACGCCATCATCAGCGACGCCCTGAACCACGCATCCATCATCGATGGCATCCGACTGTGCAAGGCCGAGCGCCACCGCTACGCCAACGGTGACATGCAAGAGCTCGAGCGCTGCCTCCAGCGGACACAGGGCAGACGCCTGAGACTGATCGCGACCGATGGCGTCTTCAGCATGGACGGCTACCTGGCGAAGCTCGACCAGATCTGTGATCTCGCAGAGCGCTACCAGGCGCTGGTCATGGTGGACGACTCTCACGCCACCGGCTTCGTCGGTCCGAACGGTCGCGGCACACCCGATCACTACGGCGTGATGCAGCGCATCGACGTGATGACCAGCACGCTGGGCAAAGCGCTCGGCGGCGCGAGCGGTGGCTTCACGACGGGACGCAAGGAGATCGTGGCTCTGCTGCGCCAGCGCTCCAGGCCCTACCTCTTCTCGAACACCCTCGCCCCCGCGATCGCCGGCGCCAGCATCGCCGTGATCGATCTCCTGGAGCGCTCCGACGAGCTGCGCCTGACACTGCAGGCCAACGCGAAGCGTTTCCGCGACGGAATGGAGCGCGCCGGCTTCGAGCTGAAGCCGGGCTCCCACCCCATCGTCCCTGTGATGGTGCACGACGCGAAGCTCGCCTCCCAAATGGCGGACATGCTGCTCGAGCGTGGCATCTACGTGATCGGGTTCTCCTACCCCGTGGTGCCGAAGGGCGAGGCGCGCATCCGCGTGCAGCTATCGGCGGTACACACGCCCGCGCAGATCGACCAGGCGGTCGATGCGTTCACCACCGTGGGCAAGCAAGTCGGTCTGCTCCAGTAGTCAAACATGCCACGCTCTGGCCGCCCAACCGCCAGAGCCGTTGCCACGACGCCCAGCTCACACTAGCGTCGCTTCGATGCGCGCGCCCCGACTGGCCAGCGTCTCGGCGCTGCTCGTGTCGAGCATGACCTTCACAGCACCTGCGCGCGCCCAGGTGACGAAGGACGACGCGGGTACGACCAGCACCGGGACGAAGGGCGCATCCGACGCTCGGCGCGACCAGCAGCCGGATGAGGCCAAGCAGGCGGAGAAGCGGCCCAGCTACACCGCCGATCCCGACGCGCCCATCCCCGGCGACGGAGAGCGCGCCGTCCCAGACTACGACGGGCGTCCTGACCGGACCACCGCCGGGGACGTGCTGATCTGGATCCCGCGCATCCTGCTCTCGCCGCTCTACCTGGTGAGTGAGTACGTGATCCGACGCCCCCTGGGTGTGCTCGTCACCACGGCGGAGCGCGACAACTGGGTGGAGGCGGTCACCGACTTCTTCACCTTCGGTCCCGACGACAACATGGGCATCGTCCCCACGGGACTGATCGACTTCGGCTTCCGCCCCAGCGTCGGCGTCTACTACTTCTGGAACGACGCCGGGCACCAGCAGAACAAGGTGCGCGCTCGCGCCGCGTGGGGCGGCGAAGACTGGCTGAACCTGCAGCTGACGGACCGCGTCGCCCTGGACGAAGACACCGACATCTCTCTGACCGGAGAGTACCTGAAGCGGCCGGACTATGTGTTCTACGGGCTGGGGCCACGCTCGAGGGGCCCCGACCCGCGCTACCGCAGGGAAATGCTGGAGGCCAAGCTCGGTTTCTCCGGGTACCTGACGACACGACCGCATCACAAACCCCGTACTCCCTCTGAACAGCCCACGGACTCGATGCTTCAGGCAACGGTGGGGGTGAGGGACGTGACCATCGGCCTCGGAGATGGCTGCTGCGACGATCCGTCGGTGCAGTCGCTCGTCGACGAGGGACGCCTCGAGACGCCACCAGGCTCCCGCGACGGCTACACCATCGCCTTCGAGCGGCTCGACCTCGATCTCGACTCGAGGCGCCGACGCGAGAAGCTCTTCGACGACGACGCAAGCGACTGGACACAGCCGAACGGCACCGGGGTGCGCTTCTCGGTGCGCGCGGAGCACGCCACCGGGCTTCGCCGCCCGACCCCCACGCTTGCGACGACCACGACCGATCGCCAGGCTTGGCTCAAGTACGGCGCCACGCTCGGCGCCTTCTGGGATGTCACGGACCTTCAGCGCGTGCTGGGTCTGCAGCTGATCGTCGACCTCGTCGATCCACTGCTCGATGGGAGTGAGATCCCCTTCAACGAGCAAATCAACCTGGGCGGAGATCGTCCCATGCGCGGCTTCCTCGAGGGCCGTCTGATCGACCGTAGCAGCGCCGTGCTCCGCTTCGACTACACGTGGCCGATCTGGGTCTGGCTCGACGGGGCGGTGCACTACGCCGTGGGGAACGTCTTCGGCGAGCACCTGGAAGGCTTCGAGGCCGGTGCGTTGCGCCAGTCTGCAGGCATGGGGATCCGCGCCGTGGGCTCCAGGGATCACGTGTTCGAGATGCTGCTGGCGTTCGGCACCGAACCCTTCGACGAAGGCGCGGAACCCGAGAGCCTGCGCTTCGTGTTTGGAGCAACCAGTGGCTTCTAGGCACTACTCCTGGCTCCCGCCCGTCAGCCTCGGGGGCGTGGCCCTCTGCGTCGCGTTGGGCAGCACTGGCTGCGCTGGCTCGCTCCAGAAGTTCCCGCTCGAAGAACCGCTGTGGCGCGACCCGGATCGTCACGCCTTCGAGCACGAGCCCGAGGAGTACTTCTCTCCCTTCGCCTGGGATGGCGCGAACCAGATGGTGTTTCGTCCCATCAGTCGTTTCCTCGCGGTTGACCCGCTGGGTGAAGCCAGCAACGTCAACGCGCTGGACGAGGTGCCGGACTCCAGCTGGTTCCGCAATCGCATCGGCCTCCCCTTCGCCAAGGGCGGCCCGGCGATGAAGATGCGAGACTTCGAGCAGGGCCCCTGCGTCACTGAGCCGCTGGATCCCGCTGGGCCGTGGACGGTCACCGGGGCCAAGCCCAACGGCTTCAACCCTGGTTTCATCATCAAGGCGGCGAACGGGTTCCGCTACCTGATCAAGTTCGACGGCACCACTCAGGGCGTGCGACCAACGGCCGCGGACGTGATCGGCTCACGGATCTACCACGCCGCCGGCTTCTACACGCCCTGCAACCGCGTGGTCTACTTCGACCGCAGCATCCTGCGCATCGATCCGGACGCCAAGGGCGAGAACGCGGATGGCGACGAGGAGCCGCTGACCCAACGCCACCTGGACACCGTCTTCAGCAAGGCGCAGGTGCTGCCCGACGGACGTTTCCGAGCGGCTTCAAGCCTGTTCATCGACGGCAAACCACTCGGCCCCTGGACCTACGAGGGCACTCGCAGTGATGACCCGAATGACGTCATCGACCACGAGATGCGGCGTGAGCTGCGCGGCGCGTACGTGCTCGCCGCCTGGACGAACCACGTCGACTCCCGCGAACAGAACACCTTGTCCGCCTGGGTCAAGGACCCCGCGCGCGACGGCTTGGGCTACGTGCGCCACTACTACATCGACTTCGGGGACTGCTTCGGCAGCATCTGGGAGCCTCCGATGCTCGGCCGGCGCATCGGCAACGCGTACTATCTGGACTTCCCCTACCTCTTCGAGGACTTCATCACGCTCGGGCTTCAGGAGCGGCCCTGGGACACGGCGCGCTTCGGCAAGTCGGGGCCGGTCTTCGGCTACTACGACGTGGAGCATTTCTACCCGGATAAGTACAAGCCGGGCTATCCCAACCCAGGCTTCGTGGCGATGACGGAGCGTGACGCGGCCTGGATGACCCGCATCCTGGCCCGGTTCAGCGACGATCACGTTCGGGCGCTGGTGAAGACCGCAGACTTGCGCGACGCCACCCTCGAGTCGGAGCTCACCCGCATCCTGATCGGCCGCCGAGACAAGCTGCTGCGGCGCTACCTCGGGAAGCTCTCGCCTTTCTCCTTTCCTCGCGTGGAGTCAGGCAAGCTATGCGTCGAAGACGTCGGAGTCAGC
Source organism: Myxococcales bacterium (assembly GCA_020430865.1). The sequence continues at coordinate 1,921 of JAGQIY010000321.1, read as the reverse complement.
GCTCGCGTCGCTCCAGGCAAGCGTCGTTACGCCGTCACCGCGTTCCTTGGGTCGACCTCCAGGCCACTCGAGGCCTCGCGAAGAGGAAGCCGAGTCTGCACCCCGCTGCCCTCCAACTCGAGCGCCAGCAACAGCGCTCCAGCGTACCTCGTGGTGGACTTCAGCGCGGTCGACGGGCACGAACTCTACCCCACGCGGGTGCACCTGTATCAGACAGGCCCGCAGACCTACCGCGTCGTTGGTCTAGAGCGACCCGAGAGTCACTCACCTCCGCGGTGAGGCCCAGGAAGAGCCTCGTACCTACATCGCCGCACTCAGAACGCCGGGCGGGGTGTTGACACGTTGCCTGGATTCCACCAGGTAAAAGTCCATGGTCGGTGCTTGGCGCCGACGGGGGGTGCTCCCCAGCCGTGTGCATTCACAGCGGTCCGCATTTCACAGCCGTCGCGTCGTCGCGAGTAACCACGGCCCGTGAACTGCTGATGCTCCTCCCGCGAGGCCATGGAGCCCTTCGGGACTTGCGCCAACCCCTTTGATCGTGGACAGATGAAATCTGGGCGGCCCGCTGCCCGCCCGAGCCTAGGCGCCCCGAACACGCCGGTCAGGCTCCTCAGAACACCCCTTTCAATCCAGCCATGAGCCAGTCGTCTCCCCTCGCCGACTTAGATCTTCCCACGAACGAACCACGTGAGGACACGGCGGTTCAGCGCATCCCCCTGAGGGAGAAGAAGTACGCACGCACCAAGCTCTCGTTGATGCGAGCGGCGGTCAGCCGGCTCCGGGAGAAGGCGTTCTGCGACGTGACCGTGAAGGAGCTGTGCGAAGAGGCTCAGGTTAGCGAGGCGACCTTCTTCAACTACTTCCCGAAGAAGGAAGACGTCCTGCGCTATTTCATCCAGATCTGGACCGTCGAGGTAACTTGGGAAGCGCGCCAGGCAGCGGGCGGCGAGGACGGCCTGCGCTTCATCGAGGAACTCTTCGACATCATGGGCCGCGAACTCGAAGAGTGCCCACGCATCATGATGGAGGTGATCGGGTTCATGAGCGTCGAGCGGGGTGGGGGAGAGTGCCCATTCAGCTCCGAGCTCTCGCTGGCGGAACGGCTCCAGGCTTTCCCGGAGATGGAGTGCGCCATGAACATCCCCTGCCGCAAGCTCGACCAGGTGCTGGGGCAGCCGATTCAAGCAGCGATGTGCCGCGGCGAGCTGCCCACCGGGACCAACATAGAGACCACGGTGATGGCACTACTCAGCCTGTTCTTCGGCGTTCCGCTGCTTTTGAAGGACACGCCCGCGTTGATTCGCGAGACCTACCGCCGACAGCTACGACTGGTCTGGGCCGGTGTCCGCAACACGTCGGACAACTAGCTGTGGCCGCTCTGTCGACGCGGTTGCCGCGCGGCAACGCGGCCGTCCTCGACAGCGAGCCGGCTAGGCAGCGGGTGAGATGGAGGGCTTGCGGATGCGGTGCATTCCGCTCCGAGACGCCGAAGTCTGCCCCCGCTCCACGGACTCGGGGGCGGGCGCTGCCTCCAGGCGGCCAGCCTCCTCAGCCTCGATTTTCAGCAGCCCCGCCAGCAAGATGCCGAGGGCTTTGGTGGGATCGTCCGGCATGTGCGCTCCGTTATGTCCGGTTTACGGCGAGGGTGTGAGCCATCTTCCCGTGTCACGAGAAACCGAGGGGTTTGCTCCTCACCCCCGCGAGCGGCTGGTGCCTGGCAAGAAACGGAGGACGGCGCGACCCTGGTTCGGACTCCGGAGTGGCATCGTCTTCAGGTCTCGCGGCGACTCTTGAGGGCGATCCCCAGATCGTCACGCATCGCGCGTCCCTTGGTGCCCATGAGCACGGAGATGACGAGCGCGATCCCCCAGCCGAAGAAGATGCTCATGCCGACCACACGGATCGACCAGACCGGCGGCTG
>JAGQIY010000320.1 GCA_020430865.1 Myxococcales bacterium | reverse complement strand
CGCCCTCGAAGAGAACCGGCGGTTCAAGTACACCCGGGAGGACTTCGACGCTCTACCCTACGAAGAGCGCCTTGCCGAGTGTGTTCGCCCCGAGGAGATCGATGGCCCCGACGCGGAAGCATGGCGGGACATCAACGCGCACTTCCGTACGTCGGCAACCAACTTGGCCGAGTTGGTGGACCAGCTCGGCGTGGCGCGTTTTGGGCACCGGCCTCGTGTCGGCGACTGTTTCTGTGGTGGTGGAAGCATCCCCTTTGAAGCCGCACGTATCGGATGCGAGGCAGTAGCCAGCGACCTCAACCCTGTAGCTGCCCTCTTGACTTGGGCGAGTCTGAATCTCGTTGGCTGCGGGAAACACGAGCAGTCGATGGTGAAGTCAGCGCAGGTTGCTGCTTTTGATGCAGCGCAGAAGCAGATTGAAGACTGGGGTATTGAGCGGAGCGAAGAAGGCTGGCTTGCCGAGGCATATCTCTACTGCACGGACTTCAGGCCGGGCGCTGAGGGGGAAGTGATTCCGCTGTCCCCGAGCTGGGTGATCAGCGAGAAGTACCGCGTTTGCGGCGTTCCGCAGCGAGATCCCGATTCGGGCCAGGTCGTTGTTCGTGTTGTTGAAGGCGCTGACGACGTCACTTGGCGGGCTGCAACGAGCGGATCGACCGCTACGATCAAGGGCACTCGCGTGGTCGATCCCTTCCATTCCGAACGCACGTGGCCGCTGGATGAATTGCGCGGAATTCAGGGATTGCGCCCCTGGGCAAAGCATGACGTCTCGCCGCGGGAAGACGATCGCCTCGGCGAGCGGCTCTACTGTATTCGATGGAGAAAGCCTGATGGTACACGTGTCTACCGCGCACCAACCCCGCACGATCAGCACGTCGAACAACGAATCGAGGCCCTGCTGCGGGAACGACTCGAGGAGTGGTGGGCTGCTGGATTTGTCCCGAACGCGCCCATGCCACCAGATGGTGAGAAGACGGACGAGCCGATCAGAACCAGGGGCTGGACGCACTGGCACCATCTGTTCACGCCGCGACAACTTCTAACCAACGGACTTCTGTGTTCAGAGCTGAAGAAGTTCGCGAAGGGGACCCCGTTCACTGCAGCGGCAGCGCTTGCCGCGCAGTCGTGCGGTGACTGGAACTCTCGGCTGTGCCGTTGGACGCCGCAGCTTGCGCGTAGCGGTGGAATCGGAGCGCTTGTTCAGACCTTTTACAATCAGGCTTTGAACCCCCTCTACACGTACGGAGCTCGCCCCATTAGGCAGCTGCGAGACGTGGCGCTCCTCACGGTCGGAGCTACTAGCGAACCCGTTGCAACCTCCTGGGTCGATACGATCGACGCGCGGGAGGTCGAGCGGACATCAGACCTCTGGGTCACGGATCCACCGTACGCCGATGCCGTGAACTATGATGAGCTGTCTGGCTTCTTCCTGGCGTGGAGCCACGGAAGAATTAGCGATGCGTTTCCTGGATTCTATGTAGACCCTCGTCAAGCCCTCGCAGTTCGGGGCAGCGGCGACGACTTCAAGCGCAGCATGGTGGAGGTCTACTCGAACCTCGCGCGGCACATGCCGGACAACGGGCTCCAGCTCGTCATGTTCACCCACCAGAACCCATCGGTCTGGGCGGACCTCGGCATGATCCTGTGGGCGGCGGGGCTGAGGGTCACCGCGGCGTGGACCGTCGCGACCGAGACTCCGGCCGGCGGCATCAAAAAGGGCAACTACGTCCAGGGCACCGTCCTCCTCGTTCTCCGCAAGCGCCTGAGCGAAGAACACGGATTCCTCGACGAGGTCTACCCGATGGTGGAGGACGAGG
>JAGQIY010000319.1 GCA_020430865.1 Myxococcales bacterium | reverse complement strand
CGGTGCCGATGTCGCGCCCGTCGACGACGGTGTCCTGCATGTGCCCGAGCCGCCGCTGCAACGCGAGCAGCGCCGCGCGCACCCCGGGGATCGCCGACACGCGACTGGCCCCCTGCCCCATCGCTTGGTCGCGGATCTGCACTGACACGTCCTCTGCGTCGACCAGCACCTTCTGGTTGCCATCGCCCAACGCTTGAAAGCGGATCGCCCGGCGCTTGGCCAGATCCTCCGCCACCTGGGTGACGCCGTCCTGATCCGACCAGTCGACTCCGCGCCGCGCCGCCGCGAGCGCCACGCAGCGATACAGCGCGCCCGTGTCCAGCCGTACGTAGCCGAGCTCCTCCGCCACGCGCTGGCTGACCGTGGTCTTGCCTGCGCCAGCGGGCCCGTCGATGGCCACGATCGGTCGTCGCTTCATGCCTCCACCTCGATTCGAGCCCCCAGCGCCCGCAACGTGCCCACGAAGCGCGGAAAGCTGGTTCCAATACAGTCCGCGTCCTCGACGCGCGTCTCCCCGTCGGCAAGCAAACCGAGCACCGCTGCGCTCATGGCGATGCGATGATCGCCTCGCGACCGCACCAGCGCGGGCTTCAGCCGTCCCTCGGGCTGACCTTGCACGACCAGCCCATCCTCGGTCTCGTCCGCGCTCAGCCCAAATGCGCGCAGCACCGTGACCATCTCGGCGATGCGATCGCTCTCCTTGACCCGCAGCTCGGCGACGTCACTGAAGCGCGTCTCGCCCTTGGCGCGCGCGGCGAGCGCACAGGCGATCGGGATCTCGTCGATGGCTCGCGTCGCGATCTCACCCCCAACCCCGGCACCCTTGAGCTCGCTGGCGCCCGTGCTGACTTGGCCGACCGGTTCGCCAAGCGCGTCGCCTTGTGGCTGAACCCTGAGGCTCCCGTAGAACTGCTTGACGATATCCAGGAATCTCGTGCGCGTCGGGTTGAGACCTGTATTCCGCACGGTAATGGTGCTCCCCTCCACTAGCAGTCCCGCCGCGAGAATGAACGCCGCAGCAGACATGTCCCCGGGGACGTCGATCTCGAACGCCTCGATGCAGCTCGGGTCCGCCGGCGGATGCAGCTTGACCAGCGTGCCCGCCGTCTCGATGGGCAACCGCAGCGCCTGCAACATGCGCTCGGTGTGGTCTCGACTGAGCAGCGGCTCGCTGACGATCGTCGGCCCCGAGGCGTACAGGCCCGAGAGCAAGAGCGCGCTCTTCACCTGGGCGCTCGCGATCGGCATCGCATACTCCAGCGGCTCGAGCCTCGTCCCCCCTTCGACCCCCGCGATGCTCAGCGGGGCGGTGATATCTCCCTGTTTCTGGGGGTGAGGAACGCCCTGGATGTGCCCTCCGCGTTTCCCCAGGGGACCGGCTACCCGCGCCATGGGCCGGCGACTGAGGCTGGCGTCCCCGACCAAGCGGCTCGGGAATGGCTGTGCACACAGCAGCCCGCACAGGAGCCGCATCGTGGTGCCCGAGTTGCCGCAGTCCAGGTCGCTCTGCGGCGCGTCGAGGCCATTCAGGCCCACGCCGTGGCACACCAGCGTGCCCCTGGAGTCGTCATCGAAGCTCACGCCCATCGCGCGAAACGCGTTCAGCGTCGCGACGTTGTCCTCCCCGTAGGAGAAGCCGCGAATGCGACTGCTACCCCGGCTGAGCGCGCCGAAGATCAACGCACGGTGCCCGATGCTCTTGTCGCTCGGCACCGGCACGCTGCCGCTGAGCGGCTTCTCCGCCGGGAAAACCTTGAGGACGCTCACAGGTCGCCTTCCTGGACGCCAGGGCTGGTCGTGGCGTTGATCACCTTCGCCTGAGGCGGCACTCCGAGGTAGACGCTGAGCTTGTCGAGCAGCACGCCAAGCGCCTGACCGTCGATGGCCGCCACGAACTTCGACTCCTTGCCTTCGGCCTGCGCCTCCAGCTTCTGCACTGGATTGGATACACCGAGGAGACTCGTGAGCCAGCCGATCGACTGCAGCAGCTCCTGGATGCTGAGCAACGACGCGGCACCGGCCTTCGCCTGCTCCTCGTCGCCGTAGACGGTGGTGCCCGCCAGGTGCATCCCTGGGGATTCGAAATTCCCGACCATGCGCACCGATTCCATGCCGTTCAAGAACGGTAGCTGACCCGCCGCGGCGGCCACCACGTCCTGCTCCTCGAGATCCAGGCCGGCGACGAGCGGCGCGCCGGGCGTGTTCAGCAGATCCCCCATGTAGCTCGGCACCTGATGCTTCACGCGGCCGTCCGCGATGCGATCCAGGACGCGCCGCATCCCGGTCTCGTTGCCGAACACGGCGGTGCGCTCGCTGAGCACCACGAAGCCGACGTTGCGTGAGACATACAGCGTCTTGCCGGCGTACGTCTGCTTCACCAGCGGCGCGCCGAGCGGCGTGTTGGTGACGCCGTCGGCAGCCGCTTCGATCGCAGCTGGATTGAAGGTACCCGTCGCCGCAGCGGCGACGTCCAGGCCGCTCATCGAGTAGAAGCCGATGTAGAGCTTCTCGAGGTCGCGCTTCGGGTCGAAGCCCGCGGATGCAGGCACCGGCGCGCGCTCGCTGAAGATTCGCTCCATGCGCTGCCCGAAATCGGACGCAAACATCACCTTCGCGTCCACCACTAGCATCCCCACGGCACCGCTCGGCAGCAGCGCGAGGGGATCCGCGTCGACATCCGTCGGCTTGGCGTCCTCGCCCGTTTTGGTGATGATCTCTTCGTCTTTGGGGCAGCCGGTCGTCAGCAGCCCCAGCGCCGGGAGCGCGAAGAGCAGCCAACGGCCGAGCCAGCGACGGGCGCCCCTCACGGCCGCCCTCCGAGTTCCTCTTTCAGGGCGCTCAGCAGGCGATCGTTCTCCCGCGGCGTGCCGACGGTGATGCGTACGTGCTCCGGGCCCACGGGACGAATGATGACACCGCGCTGGAGCAGCGCATTGAACAGCTCTCGCGCCGGGCGCTTCACTCCGCAAAACACGAAGTTGCACTGGCTCGGCGCGGTCTCGAAGCCGAACTCCGGCAGCGCCGCGAGCAGGCGCGCGCGCTCCTGAGCGTTCTCGCGCCCGGAGCGGTCGACGTGCTCCGCGTCCTGCAGCGCCGCGATGGCCGCCG
>JAGQIY010000318.1 GCA_020430865.1 Myxococcales bacterium | reverse complement strand
GCGTCGGTCCCCGCCACGGCACGGCTCCCGATCACCGCGCCTCACCCCCGAACCCCGGGGAAACGTGAAGCGCCCTTGCGCGCCTACCAGCGGGGGCGAGGCGGGTGCTTCTCGAGATAGCGCACCGCGCCACACGCGTAGCGGTCGCCAGCCGTGCACGCGGTCCGGACCTTCTCGCAGCTCTCTCTCTGCTCCGGACGCTGCACGCACAGGTTGAAGCAGGCCTCGATGTCGTCCGCCTCGCAGCCCTTCTCGTAGCGCGAGGCGCTCAGCTCGCTGGACAGCACGCGGGCGAAGATCAGCGCGAAACCGATCACGAAGGCCCAGAGCAGCAGCCGGCGTGCGGGGTTTCGCCTTCTCTGGGGGGGAGAGGAGTTTCCGGGCGGAGATGAGCGGTCACCGCCCGCAGCGTCCGGCTCGGAGCCCCCGACCTCGACCGATCGGGTCACACCGAGTCGCGGCGCTTCAGGATGATCAAGACCACCATCAGGATCGAGAACATCATCACCGTCAGCACCACGGGAGGCAGCCAGGTGAGCTCCCAGTTCTCGAAGCCCCACGCGCCGTTGAAGGTGTCGCTGGCTATCTGCGCCTTGGCGCAGTGGAACTTGCCCTGGAAGAGGAAGTCGGGTGGGCTCGAGGAGTCTGGCTTGTTGATGTCGATGATCCACGCCGGATCGCTGGCGATGGCCAGACGCTCCTGAGCCACCACGCCCTCGAAGCCCCAGCGCGCGGGCACGATGTACATCGGCCACTTGAGGTACGGGTTGGTGGTCATCGGGACCATCAAGCCCGCGAGCACCACCTGGGGAATGAGCGCGATCGGAGTGAGCGCCATCGCTGCCTCCGCGCTCTCGACCATCGTGCTGAGCAACAGCCCGAGCGCGACGGAGTTCATGCTCACCGCGACCAGGATCCCGAGGTCGATCACGAAGGCCTGAGGTCCACCGTTGAAGCCCAGCGAGAAGAACACGATGGCCAAGAGCACGGTGCACTGGATCACGCAGAACATGCTGAGCAGGAAGAACTTCGAGAACACGTAGTTGAACAGCCCGAGGTTCACCATGCGCTCGCGCAGATACACCGCGCGTTCACTGACGATTTCGCGTGCGGCGTTGCTGGTACCGAACCACACCGCGCTGACCACGAGGAAGTTCGCAGCGCCGGAGTGATCCGGCGTGGTCTGCATGTTCGAGAGGGTGTCGCCGATGCCGCCGCCGAGGCTGCCGAACTTCTTCCCCAGCTCCTGCAGCGCGCCGAGGCACCAGTAGGGGATTGCGTCCTTGGTGAAGCCGAAGACCATCGCGAGCAGCACGCCGATGATCGGCGCCTGCGCGAGCATGATCACGATGCCGCTGGTGTCTCTGACCTTGACCTTGAAGTAGCGGCTCAAGAGCAGACCGAACTGGCCTCTGCCCTTGGGTCTGGTGCGAGAGAGCTGCTGCTGCGAGCCGCTGCCGACCGCACGTCTCCCGGAGAACATCTTCTGAAAGGTCGGGTTCTGCGGGCTGAAGAACTCCTTGTGCCATTCCCGCGCGGCAATGGATCGCGCTTCTTGCTTGCTGGCGTGGGGGTTCTGCTGCAGCAGTTGCTGAAGGATCGGACCCTCCCGCTGATTGAGCATGTCGAACATGTCACGCGGGTTGTCGATGTCGTTGGTGCGTCCCTGGCGCTCGAGATAGCTGCCGAAGAAGCGGTAGGCATCGGGCTTGGTGGGGCCGTAGAAGATCGGGATACCGCCGGTGCCGAGCACGAGCGTCAGGTTGAACTTCTCGAACTCGTCCTTCGCGGGCTGGTGGATGGTGGTGATGATCGTCTTGCCGGTCTGCTTGGCGAGATCCGCGAGGAGCTGAACCAAGGCCGTGGTGTCGTCTGCGGCGAGTCCCGAGGTCGGCTCGTCGAGGAACATGATGATGGGGTCGGTGACGAGCTCCATCGCGATGTTCACGCGCTTGCGCTGTCCGCCGGAGAGCACCTTCTTCTCGGGCTTTCCGATCTGCAGGTGCTTGACGCTGTCGAGGCCGAGCTGGCGCAGCGTCATGTCCACGCGGCGGTCGATCTCGTCCTCGGAGAAGTCGGGAGGTAGGCGGAATTTGGCGCTGTAGCGTACCGCTTCCCACACCGTCAGCTCCGGATGGACGATGTCGTCCTGGGGCACGTAGCCGATGGAGCCGCGGAGCACGTCGTAGATCGCGTACAGATCCTCGCCATTGATGCGCACCTGACCGTGAGTCGGCGGCATGTAGCCGTTCAGGGTGAGCAGGAGCGTGGTCTTGCCGGCGCCGGACGGACCCATCAGCGCGATCAAGTCGCCAGGCATGGCCTTGAAGCTGATGTGGTCGAGGAGCGTCTTGAGCTCCTTCGGATTGTCGCGATCGGGGACCTGAATCACCAGATCCCAGGCCTCGATCTCGTACAGCGGGCGGCCTGCCCACTGCGCGGAGTCTTCGACGACGACGGCGACCTCTTGCGCTTCCTCCTGGATCAGGAGAGGCATGGGGCCGATGAAGACCTTCTCGCCGCTCTGGACTGGAACCTTCTGCCCCGGGGGAATGCGCTGCCCACGCACATAGGTGCCGTTGGCGCTGCCGCGGTCCTCCAAGTAGAGCTGCCCCTGGATCTTGTGCAGCAAGGCGTGCTTGCTGGAGATCTGGGGGTGCGCGATGGTGATGTCGTTGTCTTCGGTACGGCCGATGGACTTGAAGGCGGCGCCCGTCGAGCCGCCCAGCTGAACCTGACCGATGACGGTCTTGTGTTTCTTGCGGGGGCCCGAGTTCCCTCCGCCGCCCGCCGCCGCGCCGCCGGCTGCTGCGCCAGCAGCACCCGGCGCTGCGCCAGCAGCCGCTTGCCCACCTGCGAGCAGCTGCTGCACGACGCTGGCCGCCACGGGCACCGGGCCAATCGCGATCAGCGCGCTGGGGTCCAGGGGCCGCGGCTGTTCGGGGGCGAGGCGCTCCTGGCCGATCCAGGTTCCGCTGGTGGAGCCATGGTCCGTGACGCTGAACGGTTGCTGTCGGAAGGTTGCGTGCCTCCCGGAAACGTTCTGGTTGTGGACGACGACGTGGCAGCGCGCAGCGTCGCGACCGACCGTGAGCTCTCCCGGGGTCGGCGCGAGCTGGCCCTTGTCGAGCAGCATCAGCGCGATCGCCGGGTGCGCGTTGGGTAGCGCAGCTTGGCCCAGCACGAACTGCGTGCGGAAGTCGAACGGGACCGTCGACGCGGGCTGCAGCGCTTGCCCGTTCGCGCTGGTCTGACCGGTGCCCCCGTCGACGAACACCAGCTGCCCCCCCCCTTGGTGCACGATGCGGGCGTGCTCCGGCGCTACGCCGGGTCCGCCGAGTCGAATTTCGCAGTGGGGCGCACTGCCGATAAGGATGGTCTGCTTGCCAAAGCCAGGGATCATCTTGAGTTCACCGCTCTAGTGGTCGCGTGGGGATCGTTGAAGGGGGTCGCAGCATTTGCGCGGGAGGCGCTGGGACTGTCGCACAATACGCAAGATCGCTCTACGGGCTGGTCGCGTCCGGAGCCATCGCGTCTGACGGGGCAGCAGCATCCGGCGGGGCAGGGACCGTCGCAGAAGGATGCTGACTGGGTTCGGGCCGCGCTGCTGGGCCCGCGTCGCCCTCCTGGGGCGCCAGTTCGAGCACCTGCTTCTGGCTGGCGCCGGGGGCGAGTAGCGGTTCGGGCGCTGGCGTCGGGGGAGGCTTGGTGTGGGAGCCGAGCAGCCACCAACCGATGATGGCGAGCAGGATGAGCAGCGCGAGCCCGCCGCTCGCGGCGACCACATGACGGCCCGCGCCGCTGGCCCGTCGCAGCAGTAGACTCGGACGCTGGGGCTCGTCGTCGACCAGCGTGATCGGGGCGCGCTCGGTGCGTGGGACGCCGTCGTCCGCGAGCGTGGGGGCGACGTCTGGCGGTTCGAGGAGCTGGGTCGCACCCACGGTCGGCGGCAGCTCGACCGTGGCGCCGCCCGGTAGCGTGGCCGGCGGTTCCCCGTGGGGCAGCGCAGGCTCGGCGTGCAGCGTCGCGCCCGCTGCTTCGAAGCGTGTCGGGAGCGGCGCGTGCTGGTGTTGCGGCGCCTCGATGACCTCGATCAACTGGACCGAGATGTTGTCGTGACCGCCTCGCTCGTTGGCGAGATCGATCAGCTGTTGGCAGGTCACCGCGGGACCGCTGGCGATGCTGGCTGGGACCAGCTGTCTCAGCTCGGCGTCGGTCACCATGTCCGTGAGGCCGTCGCTGCAGAGCAGGAGAGCATCGCCAGAACGCAGGGAAAACGGCCCGCCGAGCTCGACCTCGACCTCGCGATGCGTGCCCAGCGCGCGCGTGATCTGATTCGCGTCGGGGTGCTGGGCCGCCGCCTGTGGCGTGAGCACGCCAGCGTCCACCAGCTCCTGCACGACTGAGTGGTCACGGGTGAGGCGAGTGATCGAGCCGTCGCGCAACAGGTAGCAGCGCGAGTCACCCACGTGGGCGATACTGAGACCGCTCTCGTGTATCAGCGCGGCAACGCAGGTGGAGCCTGGGCGCGCGCCGCCCGGCAGCCCCTCGCCCAGCGCGAAGACGGCGTGTCCCGCGGCCTGAACGGCGGCGCGCAGGGTCGCGTGGATGTCGCTGTCGGCGGTTGCGCTGGCCACGCAGGCGACGGCGGCGTGCACCGCGGCGCGGCTCGCGTCTTGGCCCGAGAGGTGACCACCCATGCCGTCGCACAACACCGCCAGGTGCCCGAGCGGTGTTTCCGCGTAGGCACTGGAGTCCTCGTTGACTTGCTTGCTGGGATCGCGCCCTGGATCACTCAGCTCCGCGAAGTCGATCACCACGCCTCGCGCGGTTCTCCGCATGGTCTACTCCAGAGTGACGCTGAACTCTGCCGGGCCAAAGCGCAGCAGCGAGCCGTTGCGGACGCTGGCCCAGCTGCCTGGGGTGAGGCGGTTGCCGTTGAGGAAAGTCCCGTTGTTGCTGTTGTCGTCTCTCAGCATCAGCTTTCCCTCTTCGATCTTGATCGAGGCGTGGAGGCCGCTCACGCGCGGCTCGGTCAGCAGGATGGCACACTGAGAGCCGTCGCGTCCGACTCGCATCTCCACCCCTGGTACGACGGTGAACACACCCTGGGAGCCCTGAAGGGTTGCCCTCGATGCAGAAACGCCCGACTGGTAGGGGTCGGGCGGCGCTTTCATGGGTCTGGCGGGCGGTGATTCTCGATCGGGGTGTGAGTGCGATTCATGACGGAACGGCCTGGCGCGAAGGGATGGTGACACTGTCGCCGTTCAATGCCGG
>JAGQIY010000317.1 GCA_020430865.1 Myxococcales bacterium | reverse complement strand
TACGCCTTCTCGTAGCGGTGCCACTGGCGGCTGGAACCACGCCAGCCCATTGAGAAGATGCCGTACGCAAAGCGACGGACCGTGCTCTTCGAGCGGTCACGCAGCGTGGCCAGGTCGGGGATCATGCCCATGTACCAGAACAGGATCGACACGGTCGCGTAGGTGCTGACGGCGAACACGTCCCACTCGAGCGGGCTGCGGAACTGCGGCCACATGCTCATCTGGTTCGGGATGGGGAACATCCAGTAGGGCAGCCAAGGGCGGCCAATGTGGATGCCCGGGAAGATCGCCGCGCAGATAACCGCGAAGATCGTCATCGCTTCAGCGAAGCGGTTGATGCCGGTGCGCCAGTCCTGCCTGAAGAGGTACAGAACGGCGCTGATCAACGTGCCTGCGTGGCCGATACCGACCCAGAAGACGAAGTTGACGATGGGGAAGCCCCAGAACACCGGGCTCATATTTCCCCAGGCGCCGATACCTTCCCAGAACACGAACCCGATGCTGCTGAAGAACGCGAGCATCACGGTCGAGGAAATGGCGAAGGAGATGTACCAGGCCTTGGGCGGCTTCGGTGCCTCGGCCACGCGACACACGTTCTCCGTGATCTGCGCGAACGGGTTCTCCGCCTCGAGCTGGGTATTGTACTGTTTGACGTCAGCTGCAGTGGTCATCTGATCTCCACTCGAAGTTCAGTCTCAGCCGTGATGGCCGCCGTGACCTTCGCCTTCCTGCTTCTGCTCGAGATCGGGGTGAGGGTTCGTAACCTTGGCTAGGTAGAGCAGCCGCGGATGGGTGTTGAGCTGGCCCAGCAGTGCGTAGGCGCGCTCCTTGTTCTGGAGCTCGCGCACCTTGGCGCCGGGGTCGTTCAGGTCGCCAAAGACAATGGCGTCGCTGGGGCACGCCTGCTGGCACGCGGTCTTGATCTCGCCGTCCTCGATCTTGCGACGATGGTTCTTGGCGTCGATCTTGACGTTCTGGATGCGCTGCACGCAGAAGGTGCACTTCTCCATTACCCCGCGGAACCGTACGGTGACTTCGGGGTTGTAGACCATCCCCTTCACCTTGTTGGCGTCGTCCTTCATGTCCATGTGGTAGTTGAAGTAGTTGAACCGACGCACCTTGTAGGGGCAGTTGTTCGCGCAGTAGCGGGTGCCGATGCAGCGGTTGTAGGTCATGTCGTTCAGACCTTCGTGCGAGTGCATCGTGGCGCCCACCGGGCACACCTGCTCGCATGGAGCATTCTCACACTGGTGGCAGGTCAGCGGCTGCTGCGCCATGCCCGGATTCTCGGGGTCGCCCTTGTAGTAACGGTCCACGCGAATCCAGTGCAGCTCGCGGCCGAACAGCACGCGCTCCTTGCCGACCGTGGGGATGTTGTTCTCCGCCTGACAGGCGACGGTGCAGGTTCCGCAGCCGACGCACTTGTTCAGGTCGATGGTCATGCCCCAGCGATGCCCCTCGTAGGAGACCGGCGGCTTCCAGAGTGAGAGGAGCGGCGGGTGGTGCACCTTGTGCTTGGCGAAGTCTGGCGTCTTCTTGTACTCGGCCAGCGTTGCCTCGCGGATCAGAACCGGGATTCGCTCCTGGATCTCGTCCCCGCCGAGCTGGTCGATGGAGTGCTTGTCCTGGGTGGTGGCCAACTTGGTCCACTTGCCCGTCTTCTTGACGCTGGCGCCGCCGCCGAAATCCCACAGCTTGCTGCTGCGTAGCGTGTAGGTGTTCGCACCTACGGGCGCTACGCCGTGCGCCTTGGAGCCTCCGATTTGTCCCGCCGCGGTGCGGCCGTAGCCCAGCGCCAGGCGCACGGAGCCCTTGGCCTGACCAGGTGCCTGCAGCACCGGGATCTCCAGGGACGCGCCGCCGACCGTCAGGCTGATCACGTCGCCATCGGTCACGCCCAGCGCCTTGGCAGTCGAGGGCGCGATCAGTGCGGCATTCTCCCAGGTCAGTTTGCCGATCAGATCGGGCAGCTCTTGGAGCCAGCCCAGATTGGCGTAACGGCCGTCGTACAGCTTGCTGTCGGCGGCGAAGCTGACCTCCAGGTCCTGCTCCGCCTCGACTCCGCCAAGATCGGGGCCCTGGAGACTCACGGTGACGTCCTTGAGCGTGGGCGTGACCAGCTTGGCCTCCGAGCCCTGAACGTATCCGTCGTGAATGGCGCGGCGCCAGAGCGCGTCCCCGGCGAGGCGCTCCTCGTGGGTGCGCTTGATCAAGGCCAGCGCATCCAGCTTCTCGCCCAGAAGCGCGCCGCACAGTTCGATCGCCGAGCGACCGTCGTAGAGCGGCGCGATCAGGGGCTGAGCCAACGAGACGGTGCCGTCCCAGGCGAGGGAGTCACCCCAAGCTTCCAGCCAGTGCGCCAGCGGCACGTGCCAGCTGCAGAGCTGACTCGTCTCGTCCTCGTACACCGACGCGTGGACGCTGGTTGGGACCTTGGCCAGAGCCGCGGCGAAGCCGACGTCCGCAGGCGCGTCATACGCCGGGTTTCCGCCCAGAATCAGCAGTGACTTGACCTGTCCACCATTCATCGCCGCGACCAGCTTGGTCAGCTGAGCGACGTAGCTCTCACGCTCGGGTTCGAGCTCTGCGGTGTAGAGCACCGTCTTGCCGACGTTGCCCAGGATCGAGTTGAGGCGATGTACGAGCGCATGCACCTCTGCGGGCTGGTTTGCGCCCGCCACGACGACGCTGCGTCCCCGATGCTCGACCAGGTCCTTCACCACGGTCTCGAGGAACTTCTTCGCGTGCTCGTCGCTCAGGAACTTCGCGGCAGGCGCGCCTTGCGCGGTCCCTTCCGCGGACACCTGGGGGCTCACCGCCGAGTCGAGGTAGGCCGCGACCGCCTTGATCAGCTGGGAGCGAAGAGGAAGCCGATGATCCGCCGCGCCGCCGGTCGCGCTGAAGCTGCTCTCGATGCTGTAGAGGCGAGTCATGCTGCCCGCTTCGGGGCTGCGGCGAGACGCGAATGCCTTCGAGTGCGCAAGGCCGTTCGGGTGTGCGCCGAAGAGGTCCGCGTCCAGCGTGAGGATCACGTCGGTCTGGTCGAGCTTCAGCTGCGTGCGGACCACCTCGCCGAACGCTGCCTTGGCACCGGCGCGCTCGTTGTCGCGATTGATCGGCGCGTAATCGAACCACTGGACTCCCTTCGCGGTGAGGCGACGCTTCAGGTCTGCCAGAGTCGGGGAACTCGACCCATCGCCGAGGATGGCGAGCGTCGCGTCCGCGCCCTTCTTCAAGAAGGCCTCCTCGAACTCGGCCCAGGTGCCGCTCTCACGTTTCCCTCCGGAATAGCGTGCGGCGCCCTTGCTACGGTCCGGGTCGTACATCTCGAGCACGGCGGCCTGCTGGATCGAGGTGCTGCCACCGACACTGCTCGTGTGCTCGGGGTTGCCTTCGAGTTTGATCGGGCGACCATCGTAGCTGCGCGCGAGCAGTCCGACCCCCACGCCCCCGAGTTCCATCGTGGTGGCGAAGTAGACGGGCTTACCAGGGATCAGCCCTTCGGGGCGGTTGGTGCGCGGAAGCAGGCGGTCCTCCTGCCAGCAGCCGCTCAGCGCCAACCCAGCGCCCATGAGTTGCAGGAACCGGCGACGACCAGGCACCGTGGGGCCTTCGTCAGCCTTGGCGAAGAACTCACGCTGCGCATTGGCGCGGAATTCGTCGGTGTTCTCACGCTCGGCGAGGCTTCGCCAGAACTTGGGCTTCTTCACC
>JAGQIY010000316.1 GCA_020430865.1 Myxococcales bacterium | reverse complement strand
GGACCGCTGAGTTCGGGCAACCGGGACCACCCGGGTTCGGGCAAGGCGGGACCTTCCAGGTTCTCCTGTGTTCGACGTTCATCGCCCCCATCGCGGCGGCCACAAGCCGTCACGCCAGGCCGCTGCGACACGCGGCAGAACATTCCCGTGCCGCGGATCGGTTCTAAGCTGGAGGGGTTCTTAGCTTGAGCACAGCGCGGGACCCGCGGGGGAGGAAGCGCGCACGCCGCCGCAACCGTGGCACAGAACGTCCTTTATGGTGTACGGGCAAGGACGAAGTGGGGGGGGTCGGAATTCGCTCTCCACCCATACCTGCTCAGGGCATCAACTGCACGAAGTCCGCGTACGCCGTGCGCAAGCGCGCCACGAACAGGTTCCTCTCCCGAGCCTCAAGGTGCCGCGACTGCGCGGCAGTCTTCTTCTCGTAAGGATGCGACACCGGCAGGTGGTTGCGGCGAGTGTTCATGTCTCGGAAGCAGCCCCCAATCGATGGACAATGCTTCGAGAACGGACCGCTCGCATCCAGAGTCACTCCGAAGTCCACAAGCTGGCCATTCCTGTCGACGGTCGTACAGGCTGCGACGTGGCTCGTCGTCGCCAAGTGCCGCTGCAGCGCCAGAAAGACAGTCTGGTTGAATGCGTTCTGGCACGCAAGCCAGAACGACCGCCCCCCTGCAAAGGCTGCCTCGGCCTGTTTCAAGAGGCCGAGTGCATGGACGTATTCGGCCGCCAAGAGGGTGTGCCAAGACTTCCCTCGAGGAACGCGGTATCGCGCTTGGAGAAGCTCCGCAATGGGATCGATCTTTGGTCCCGGCGCAGAGATCACACCGAGCTCGCGCAGCGTGTTGAGCACTTGCGAGGGTAGCTTCGTCAGTGTCAACCCGAAGCTCGACGGTGCCAGGCCACGTTCGTGAAGTGCCGAGCAGACTGACAACCCTGGTTCCGGCGAACTCCTTACGAGGAAACTCCCGACGACCTCGCCGTTCGCGTAGGCACCGTCCGGCAGGACGGGAGCCAGAAGGGACTGGAGCAGCGGAGCCTGATGCTTAAGCCATCGGCTGCTATGCCCCCCGGACACCTCTTCCGCGACACACAAGAAGTGACCGGCGCCCCAGCGTTCGACGAAGTTCTCCTGAGACCGGAATTTGGCGATGTTCACGGCGCGGTGTGTCAGCGCGCGCGGATTGGCGGCTGTCATGGACCGTGGTTCACGAAGGTACTTCGCCAACAGGTGCCATGCTTCTCCACGAACGTAGGGGTACGGGTCGTTCGCTACGAGACCGAGGCAGAGGCGCTCGATAGACGTTCTATATCCGAAGCGGCCGAGATAAGCGAAGAACGCATCTGCATGCTCCGGGTGCCGCGGAATCAATCGCAGGAGGATCTTCAACAGGTCTGAGTCAGGCTCGGCGCGGTATAGGACAAACCGAAGCCTCGTCTTGTCGATCACCCGATACGGCCTGCCGCCGATCGCTGTCAAAAGCGCTGCACGCGCTCGCTTCCCGTCGATTCTATCCGTTCCTGCCCCTTCGTGCTGCGGGTCGGCAATGCTCGGCAGCATGCCCATTGCTTCTTGCGCGCTCTGGGCACGCTTGATTGCAAATTTTCCCGTCTGGGGAATGAGTCCCCGCTCCCGGCAGTGACGTTCAAGCTCGATGAGGTCGGCGCGAACCTCCTTCTCCGTCTCGCCAAAGAGGCGGACATCGTCCACGTATCGTGTGTAGCCGCGGCGCTTTCGCAGCGCGATGTCAATGGGTAATAGAAAGCACTCCGCAAGAAAGTCGGATGCCAGCGGGCCTTGCGGGAGGCCATGACCGTGCCCACATGCGGCGCGGTCGGCACTCCATGTCTTCAGGCATTTGGCGATCCATTCGATATCGTTGTTGGTCGTGCGCGGATAGATGGTGCGCAGCAGGAGTTCATGTGAAATCGTGTCGTAGAACGCTGCGAGGTCGAAGTCCCCCACCCACCGCAAGCCGTCGGCGTAATGCTTCTTAATCCTTCGCTGGAACGCTCCATACGTGACTTGCCACCTGCGAAAGAAGAAGATGTTGTCGGGCCTCTCTAAGATGTTGCTAAACACCACTTTGAACTGAAGTGGAGCGCGCTGCTTCTGCATGCGCTTAGCCGCCAGATTGGCAAATGCTTGAAGAACGATCTGGTCCTCGATGTTTAACAACGCCAGCGGTCGATGAAGTCCCGACGACTTTGGAACGTAGATGCGCTCTGGATGTCGCGCCTCAAAAGCTCCGCCGAGTAGTCGCTGTCGCAGGTCGTTTAGGTTCTGCGTTAGCGCGACCTCGTATGCGTAGTAGACGGATCGGTAGAGCCGCTTATACTGGTAGTTACCCCCGGTCGTTATCCGCCGCCAGGCCAGCTCAAGATTCTTCCTGCTTGCGAGCTGGTTGATTCTCATCTGGGGGTTCCCCGGTCTCGTGCGGTGTGGCAGCGGTCATTCGCGGTCGTCGACTCCGATCCAACTATCGGTCGACCGGGCACGCCCGGCGGTCCACAATACGCCGAGACCGGAGTCTCTGGCGAGCCGTCTCGTCGACACTGACGAGGTTCGGCCGCGGGCAAGCGGGCGTCACGACCTGCCGTCCGTCACGGCTCGTACTCCGCGCAGCCGAGGCGCACTCCGCTCTTCGTGATGGCGACGAGCGGCAGCTTGCGCCGTTCTCCTCCCCCACCGGAGTCCTCCAGCCAGTCGAGAACCGCGGGATGGTTCGCGCGGAGGATCTCGAGCACGAGCTTGCGCGGCATCACGCCGACGAAGCCCGCGACCTGGCGGCCGACCTGTTCTTGCAGCACGCGGCGGAGCTCCGACGCCTCTGAGGCATCCGCATTCATGATGACGCCAACGAGGTGCGCGTCCGGATGAGCTCGGGCAATCTCGGCAGCCTCGCGCGCGAGCATCTCGCGGTGCTCCTCGAGGAGCTCGTAGCTCGCCTGCTGCTCGTCGAAGTGCTCGAGAGGATCGGTCACGGCATCAAGGAGAGATAAGGAGCCGGGGGGAGCGTCGGGAAAAGGGGAAGAAGGAGAGTCAGCGCTTTACGTCCGTGGCTGTGGACAACCCCGGCTCAGGAGTACGTTGAATGGGGCGGCGACGTTCTTGTCCGTTCTTCTCCGCCACCGAAAGCCACGTCCAGTGAATCACTCCCGCTCGGGAGCAGCAAGGCGGTCCTGAAAGAAGGTTGCGACAGCTAGCATCGCCGGGGATGCGAGTGCTGGAAGCTGCCGATGTTGCGCCGTGGGTCCGGGAGACCCTCCTCAATCCCGGCCGCGAGAAGCCCGTCGTCGCGGTCACGACGCGGCCGCGCACCGGGAGCACCTGGTTGGAGCCGAAGGAGCTTGCGGCAGCGCTCGGCGAATCGGCCGACGTGGTGTGCCTCGAGACCGGCGATCCGACATGGGAGCTGTCGGAAGCTCTTCCGGCTCGGCT
>JAGQIY010000315.1 GCA_020430865.1 Myxococcales bacterium | reverse complement strand
GGCGGAGTTCTCGCGCCGTGGCCTGCGGGCGGACATCGTCAGCTCGGAGACCTGTCTGGCGCTGCCTGCGCGGGCCGGCTCGTCGAGGTTTCCATTTGGAAAATGGTTCAAGGACGGAGTCCAGGCGCTGCTGGTCGAGGGCTCGGGGAGCTGCGCTGCGGACCTGGCTCGTGAGATCAAGCGCAGCGGTCGCAAGACGGTGCTGGGTCTCGACCTCTCCTCGGCGGACGCGTTCTCCGAGGCGCTCGCGGGTGTGCCGCGCCTGGCGGTCGCGAGCGGGGCCTTCCCGGTGCGCGCCAACGCCGCGGGTGAGCTGACGGGGCCGCGGGGGATGCTCGACTATCGTGCCCTGCGCGGGGCGGGGCCCGAGTGGTTCGCGGCGCTCGGCGCCGACTCCGCACGCCTGGCAGAGGCGGCGCTCAAGCAGCTCCCGCTGACGACCACGCGGGAGCAGGACGAGGTCGCCCAGCGTCACGAGCTGGCGCGCGTGGCGCTCGGTCAGGCCAGAGTCGAGCTCTGGACCAGCGACGCGCGTGGTTTCGATGGCTCCGGTCGCATTCCCCGACAGCTCTCGCTGCTGGCCCACTGAGCGGCATGGGAGCGGCCAGAACGATTTCTCCGTGCTTCCCCGTCAGCTGACGGCATGCTTGGGCGGCTTCGATGAACGTATTGGAAATGGCGCTGCCGACGCGGCGCGCGACGGTGCACCTCGGTCAGCACCTGGCCCAGAGCCTCGAGCGTGGGAGCCTGGTGATCCTGGATGGGCCACTCGGCGCAGGAAAGACCTTCCTGGTGCGGGCGCTTTGCCGGCGCCTCGGTCTGCCCGGGCGGGAGCCAGTGACCAGCCCGACCTTCACGCTGGTGCAGGAGTACTCCCTCGGCCTGCGGTTGCTGCACGCGGATCTCTACCGCCTGGGACATCCCGACGAGGTCCTCGAGCTCGGCCTCGAAGACGCTCGGCGCGAGGGCGCGGCCCTGATCGTCGAATGGGGACGGCCCTTCGTCCAGGAGCTCGGCGGGGACGCGCTGCTGGTTTCGCTGACTCCGCCAGGTCTGACGGAGCCGCGCCAGGCGTCGCTCGCAGCCACCGGGCCTCAGAGCTCGCGGCAGCTGGAGCGCATCGAAGAAGCGCTGGCGAGCGCTGGATCGCGAGCGCATCGTGGACTCGCCCAGCGAGTGATATGAACGGGTCGTGTCCGAGGCCGAGAACGAACCCCGAGGCTTGCTGAGCGGCCTGATCGACGGTGTGGTTGCGGTCTTCGACTCCATTGGCACCCAGGTCTTGCTCACCTTCCAGTCGGTGGTCTGGTTGCTGCGCCCACCGTATCGCTTCAGCCAGCTCTTCGCGGCGATGGACTTCATCGGCGTCCAGTCGATCTTCATCGTCTCGCTGACGGGCGTCTTCAGCGGCATGGTGCTCGCGCTGCAGACGACCCACAGCCTGCGCCAGTTCGGCGCGGAGGGGACCGTCGGTTACATCGTGGCGGTGAGCTTGACGCGGGAGATCTCTCCGGTGTTCGCGGCGCTGATGGTCACGGCGCGCGCGGGGAGCGGTATGGCGGCGACGCTCGGCAACATGCGCGTCACCGAGCAGATCGACGCGATCACGACCATGGCCATCAGCCCCGTGCAGTATCTGCTCTCTCCGCGTTTACTCGCGGCAACGCTGATGGTGCCGCTGCTCGTCGTGCTCTACACCTGCGTGGGGATGGCAGGCGCCTACCTGGTGAGCGTGAAGGGGCTCAACGTCGATCCCGGGATCTGGATCTCCAACATCGAGAATCGCCTCGTGCCTTCCGACTTCTGGATGGGCATCGTCAAGGGCTCGGTCTTTGGCTTCCTGATCTCCGCGATCGCGTGCCGCCAGGGCTACTACGCGAGCGGCGGTGCGCGCGGCGTGGGCGAAGCGACCACCCGCGCCGTGGTTCAGAGCGCGGTCGCGATCCTGATCGCGAACTACCTGATCACCAGCTGGATGACCGACATCTGAAGCAACGCGGAGGCGCGCCGGTGACACGACGAAGGCCAAGCGCGCCGCTCACCCGTACGCTGACGTAGCGTGAGCTGGGGTGACCGAGCGCCGCGCCTCACCCCCAAAATCCGATTGAATATCAAAGGATTACTCGGGGGGTGAGAGAGCGAATCAAAGGCGCCTCGAGGCGTCGGACGGGCCCTCGGCTTGACGAGCGGGTGAACTCACGGAAAGTCCTCAGCTGCTCTCGCGCGTACTTACGTGGATTGGTGACGTGGCAGAACTGGTGACTGAAGAGGTTGCGCCGGCTCAGGATCGAGCGAAGCGCCTGGCGCGGCTGAGGAAGCCGGCGGCGTGGTTGCTGCTGGCGTTGCCGATGTTGCTCTCCGTCGTGATCGACTGGAGCCGGCGTGCGGATCGCCTGGCGCTGCTCGACTCGAGCTATCGCTGGATGTATGTCGGCGCGGCCTTCGAGAGCCTGATCGTGTGGGGGCTGCTGCTGTACGCGGCTTCCCGGCGCCGCGGGAAGTGGCGCAACGTGGCGGCGGTGCTGTTCGTCGTGATGACGACCTTCGCCTTCGGGGGACAGTCGTACTTCTACTCCCAGTACAACGCCTACATGAACGAGGACGTGTCGCGCTTCGCGTCCAACTTCATGGACAGCGTGGCCAATCAGCTCGCAGCGGACATCGGCAACTACCTCAAGGCCAAGCTGCCAGTCCTGGTGCTGGCGGTTCTACTGGTGTGGGTCGCCCGACGCGTGGTGCGTCCCCGGCGCCGACCGGCCCGGGTCGCCGGGGTGCTGGCGCCGCTCTTGCTGATCGGCGCCTTCTTCATTCCAGTGCAGCACCGTCACCTGCAGGCGGCGACGCCGGATACCCTGTACTTGAACGCCGTAGGCGGCCTGCTGCGCACCCAGATGGGGCTCACCGACCAGTCGCACCAGATGCGCCCGCGGGTCCGGGAGTCCCTCCCCGTGCCACCGCTGAAAAGCCAGGCGGAAACTCCTCGCAACGTGGTGTTCATCCTGCTGGAGAGCGTGCGCTGGGACGCGACCTGCAACGCCTATGAGCCAGGTTGCGAGAAGACCGGGTTCACCAACAAGCTCGTCCCCGAGCGCTATCACTTCGACAAGATGCGCTCGATGGACTCCTGCACCGCGATCAGCCTGGCGGTGACCTGGAGCGGCCTGCAACCGATCGAGGACCGCGACACGCTGCACACCTGGCCGCTGATCTTCGACTACGCCAAGGCCGCAGGCTGGGACACGGCGTTCTACACCAGCCAGAACATGATGTTCGGCAACGCGCGGCTGTGGGTGAAGAACCTCGGGGTCTCCCAGTTCGTCAGCGCGACGGAGCTAGAGCCCACCGCGGATCTGGACATGGGGGCGCACGAGGGTTTCCTGGCGGATTACGTGAACGACAACATCGGCAAGCTGAAGGAGCCCTACCTGGCGGTGATTCAGCTGTCGAACGTGCACTATCCCTATCTGGTGGATCCGGAGCTCCCGCAGCCGTTTCAGCCTGCGACCACCAGCAAGGCACCCGAGGACAACCCGTACTTCTACAACCAGTACCTGAACTCGGTGCACCAGCAGGACATGCACCTCTCCCGAATCGTCAAGCAGATCAAGGAGAGCGAGGCGGGCAAGCGCACGGTCATAGTCTACACCAGCGACCACGCCGAGGCGTTCCGCGAGCACAACCAGATGGGGCACACCTTCAGCATCTTCGATGAAGAGGTGCACGTGCCGATGTGGATCGACGCGCCCCCGGGGACGCTGAACGACGAGCAGCGCAAGAACCTCGTGGCCAAGCAGGACGCCTATCTTTTTCACGTGGATATTGCGCCGACCATCCTCGACATCATGGGTGTCTGGGACCAGCCCGGCGTCGAGAAGTACAAGAGCAAGCTGGTCGGGCACAGCCTGCTGCGCCCGGAGCTGACCACCCAGGCGTTGCCCATGACCAACTGCGCTGGCGTCTGGAGCTGCGCGTTCGAGAACTGGGGCTACATGCGCCGGAACATGAAGCTCGAGGCTCGCGCCTGGGACACCGGCTGGCACTGTTACGATCTCGATCAGGACCCGATGGAGAGGACGAACCTCGGCGTCGACGCCTGCGGGGATCTGAAGGACCGCGCCCTGGAGACGTTCGGGAAGCTCCCTGGAAAGACGCCAGACTCGGATTGAGCGGCCGAGAAGGCTCAAACACGCACCGGACCGAAAACCCTTCGAGTCTCGCGCGGCCCGCGGGTACTATCAGCGGCGCTATGGACTCCAAGATCGCGCGCTGCCTGTTGATCTCCAAGGTGCTGGTCGCAGACGGAATCATGACCGAGAACGAGCGCGCCTTCCTGAACCACTACATGGATCAGCTCGGCTTGGACGACGCCGAGCGGGAACAGGTGGTGTCGCTCGAGGGCTGGGACGAAGCCGAGCCCATCGTCAAGGCGATGAGCACCGAGGAGAAGCACGCGGTGCTCGACGCCGCCTCCAACGCCGCCCTGGCGGATGGCACGCTGTCCCCCCTGGAGCTCGGCGCCGTCAAGCGCATTGCGACGGCGCTGGGTCTGGAGTGACCTCACCCACCCCAGGCGCCAAGCACTGGAGTGCACCCTTCGGTCCTCTTGAATAGCCGCAGGGAAATTAACTGAGTGTCATTGACTGACCTCACCCCGTAGGGGCGTTCAACTGCCGATGCACCCAGAGCGAGCTCGTCAGCTCAACTCGAGCATGCGATCGATGGGCTTCTTGGCGGCGAGCCGCAGCGCCTCCGGCATCTCAAGGCGCGGCTCGAGATCGCGCAGCGCGAGGTAGACCTTCTCCGGTGTGTTGAGGCGCATGAAGGGGCACTCGTTGCAGGCGCAGTTGCCCTCGGGGGGCGCGGCGATCAGCTCCTTGTTGGGCGCGCGCTTCTTCATTTGATGCAGGATGCCGCTCTCGGTGACGACGATGAACTGCTGCGCCTTGTCGTTCTCGACATAACGTAACAGCGCCGCTGTCGAGCCGATGAAGTCCGCCATGTCGAGCAGCTGCTCCTGGCACTCGGGGTGGGCGATGATCTTCGCGCCGGGGTGCTTCGTCTTCAGCTCGATCAGGCGCCGCTGGCTGAATGTCTCGTGCACGATGCAGCTGCCCTGCCAGAGCACCATGTCTCTTCCGGTCTCCTTGATCAGGTAGCGGCCGAGGTTCTTGTCCGGCGCGAACAGGATCTGCTGATCCTTGGGGATCGACTCCACGATCTTCTTTGCGTTGCTGCTGGTGCAGATGACGTCGCTCTCGGCCTTCACCGCCGCTGAGCAGTTGATGTAGCTGATCACGATGGATCCCGGGTACTTCGCCTTCCAGGCGCGAAAGCGGTCCGCGGGGCAACCGTCGGCCAGGGAGCAGCCCGCCGCCATGTCGGGCACCAGCACGATGCGCTCGGGATTGAGGATCTTGGCAGTTTCCGCCATGAAATGCACACCGGCGAACAGGATCACGTCGGCCTGCGTGTCCCGGGCGGCCTGAGCCAGCTGCAGGGAATCGCCGATGAAATCCGCGAAGTCCTGGATTTCGCTGTCCTGGTAGTAGTGGGCGAGGAGCACCGCATTGCGCTCCTTCTTCAACCGCGCGATCTCGAGATCGAGATCGAGGTGGGCCAGGGACTCGGAGACGGCTGCGCTCGGCATGGAGTGGACTCTAATGCCGGGGGGGCTTGGTGTCGATTGTACACTTGCGTTTTCGACCTCCACGCCGTCCATCTCGAACGCTCCAATCCGCTGCAATCGTTCAGTATCTCGACGAGGACTCCGGGGCTTCGTTCAGGCCAGCCGGGAAGGGTTTCGGTCTCCCCGGGGCTAGACGGTGGGCCTAACGGTCTCCATCAGCCGCGTGGTACTCATGGGTGCTTGTCCGAGCAGCAGCGCTTCCCCAGCTCCGCGGGAGCCCGCAGGTGAATGACCCGCCGGGCAGCTGGTCTGCGCGCATCGCGGCGGCAGCGGCGATCGCCCACCAGATCGCGGCCAAGACGCTGCGCGATGCGCTGTTCCTGACGCATTTCTCGGTGGAAAAGCTGCCGCAGGTGGTCGTGTTCAGCGCTGGTCTGTCGATCGTCGTCGTGCTGCTGGCCTCCCGGCTGCTGTCGCGCTTCGGGCCTGCTCGGGTCGTGCCCTGGATCTTCGTCGTCGACGCGGGGCTCTTCGCTCTGGCGTGGTTCGCGCTTCCGGTGCTCACCCACGTCACCGCCGTTGCCATCTACTTTGCCGTGTCAGCCCTGGGGGCGCTCCTGGTGAGCGGCTTCTGGTCGGCGTTCAACGAGAGCTTCGACCCACACTCGGCGAAGGTCGAGGTGGCCCGAGTCGGGGCGAGCGCGACGCTGGGCGGGGTCATCGGTGGCGGCCTCGCGGAGCGCGTGTCTTCCGTGGTTGGGCCGCGGGGTGTGCTCCTGGTGCTCGTGGCGCTCGGCTTGCTGGGGGCGTTCTACGTGCGGCGGTTCACGCGTCGACGGCGCAACGCCGTTTTGAGCCCGCTGCTGAAGACGGAGCGGGGCTCGGCGGTCGTGCTCGAGAAGGCGAACATCCTGCGGTCGCCCCTCTTGATCCGGGTCGCCGGACTCGTCACGCTGCTCGCGGTCGCGTCGACGCTGCTGGACTTCGTGCTCAAGGCAGAAGCGCAGAGTCACTTCCCCGAGGAACAACAACTGGTCACGTTCTTTGCGGTGTTCTACACCGTGGTGAGCCTGGCGACCTTCGTGGTGCAGAGCTTGGTCAGCTCGAAGCTGCTGCAGAAGGCCGGTCTCGGGAGCACCTTGGCGGTGCTTCCCCTGGGCATCGCCGCGTTCGCTGGCCTCGCGTCGGTGGTGCTGAAGGTTTGGACCGCGGCGCTCGGCAAGGGCGTGGAGGCCGCGCTCAGCAACTCGACTCACCGCTCCGCCTACGAGCTGCTGTTCACGCCCCTCTCCAGGGTGCGCAAGCGCCGCACGAAGGTCATCATCGACGTCCTGCTCCAGCGCCTGGGCGACGCTCTGGGCGGCCTGACCGTCGTCGGCATCGGCTTGGTGCTGGCTCAGCCCGCGCGCGGCCTGCTGTGGTTCGCCGCAGGCATCGGCGTTCTCCTGGTCTGGCTGGTGCGCTCCGTCAACAAGGCCTACGTCGCGGAGCTCGTCGGCAACCTCGAGCGCAACCTGCTCAAGGTCGAGGAGCACGAACAGCTCGATGCGACCACGCGTCGCGCGATCGAGACCACCGTCTCCTTGAACCGCCAGGGGCTGCTGCGGGAGATCGAGCGGCGCCAAGCCGAGAAGAACAGCGAGGCTCCGCCTTCTGCCGAGGATCCACCCTCGGAGCTATGTGATCTGCTCGCGCTCTGCACTCGTCGAGACCCAAGCCTGGTCGAACGTCTGGCGCGGGCGGCGCCAGATCGACGTCTCGCGCCGTGCGTGGTGGATCTGCTCTCCGACCCAGAGCTGCATGACTCGGCTCGCGGCTACCTCGAGGGGCTCGGTCTCTCCGCCGTGGGCGCGCTGGGGGACGCCCTGCTGGACCCGAGCGCACCGCTGCCTCGCCAGCTGGTGCTGGTGGACTTGCTTGCGGAAACGCATTGCCCCGCGGCACTGGCGCACCTCTGGGCCGGGCTCGATCAAGGCTCTCCGTCCTTGCGGCTGGCAATCGGGGCCACGCTGGTGCGCTGGCGCCAGGAGGTCGGGCTGCCGTTTCAGCCCTCGAACGATCTCGTCTTCGGTCGAGTCGAACGTGAGCTCGAGCGGGATGACTGGCTCCCCGACTCGTTGGTTCCAGTCCTCGAGCAGGGCTCCCACCCCCTCCTCAGCGGTCATCGAATCCGCTCTCCGCGACTGCTCCAGGCCTTCACCCTGCTGGCGCTCTCCTACGACCCGGAGCCGCTCTCCCTCGCTATGCGGGGCCTCGCATCGGGCGATCCAGTGCTCAAAGGCACGGCCATCGAGTACCTGGAGAACACCGTCCCGAAGCGAGTGAAACAGCGCATCCTGGCGGCGCTTTAGCCGCTCGGACCCGAGGGCGCGAGGCGGCCCCGATTGCACGCTGCGCCGGGGAACGCTAGACGCGGTCTTCGAGCCATGCCGACCACGCCGCTTTCGGATCCCGCCTGGGACCAGACCGAGGAGGGGCGCGCCTTCCTCCAGCAGCGCGTGCTGGTCTTCGCTCGCTTCGGCTTTGCGCTCGGCTTCGGCTACTACCTGCTACGGGTCCTGCTGATCCTCAGCCAGAAGATGGGCTTGCTCCTGCATCCATCCATGCTGGCCCACCTCGCAGGCGCGCTCTCATACCTGTTCCTCGGACTCTTCATGCTGCGCGGTAAGCATAGCGTGTCCACGATTCGCGTGGCGGAGGCCTCGGCGCTGCTGGCCAACGCGGTCGCCTACGAGGTGATGGGGTACTACATCCCCGTTGCCGCGGGGAATGGGCAGATCATCGTGCTCGCGCTGACCCTCGGGTTCGTCGCGCGTTCTATCTTCGTGCCGAGTCCCGTGCGCGTCACCGCGACGCTGTGCGCGGTGGCTGGAGTGCCGCTGCTGCTCGTCGTGTACTACAGCTCGATCAAGGACCCGACGGTGTTGACGGCGCTGCAGGCCGCGGCAGGTGCCTATGGGCACGCACCAAGCCTGCACAAATTTGCGGTCGGTCAGGTGCTGGCCATCGGCGCTTGGTGGGCGGGCACGATGGCGCTGTGCACCCTGGCCTCGAAGGTGGTCTACGGTCTGCGCCACGAGGTTCAGGCTGCGCGCAAGCTGGGCCAGTACACCCTGGAGCGCAAGCTGGGCGAAGGCGGCATGGGCGCCGTCTACCGCGCGCGCCACGCGATGCTGAGGCGACCGACCGCGGTGAAGCTGCTGCTGCCGGATCGAGCTGGCGCCTCGAACCTGAAGCGCTTCGAACGGGAGGTGCAGCTGACCGCGGAGCTCACTCACCCAAACACGATCACGATCTTCGACTACGGTCGCACACCCGACGGCTTGCTCTACTACGCGATGGAGCTGCTCGAAGGTGCGAACCTGGAGACCATCGTCAAGCGCACCGGCCCCATGCCCCCGTCGCGGGTGGTCCACGTCCTCGCGCAGGTCGCGGGATCCCTTGCCGAGGCGCACGATCGCCACCTGATCCATCGAGACGTGAAGCCGGCGAACGTGCTGCTGTGTGTCCGCGGCGGACGCCCCGACGTCGCCAAGGTGGTCGATTTCGGGCTGGTGAAGGTGCTCGACAAGGACGATCCGCAGGCGACGCGTAGCGATATCGTCGCCGGGACGCCGCTGTTCCTCGCGCCAGAGTCCATCACCCACCCAGACCAGGTGGATGCGCGCAGCGACCTCTACTCCCTGGGTTGCGTGGCGTTCTTCCTCCTCACCGGTCGGCAGGTTTTCGAGGGCAACACGACGGTGGAGATCTGCGCCCACCACCTACACACGGAGCCCGAGCCGCCGAGTAACTTCATCAAGGGGATCCCCGAGGAATTGGATGCGATCGTGATGGAGCTGCTGCGCAAGGATCAGAACCAGCGCCCAGCCTCGGCCCATGCGTTGCTGCGGAGGCTGGACGAGCTGAAGCTGGGGCGGGAGTGGTCGTTTGGGATGGCGAAGGCCTGGTGGGAGGAGCACGCGACCGAGGTGCTGCCTGGTGAAGTCGAGGCGCCCTCGAGCAGCACGCACACCATCGACATCGACATGCTGGCGCGCAGGGCTCGCACGCGCTGAGGGCTGCGGCGCGAACACTCGTTAGCTACGTCGTGGCAAGCCCTGGCAGCGCGACGGGGGTGTCGGAGCAACGCTGTTTCGCAGGGTCCGGGGTGCGGCTTCCTCAGCTGGTGTGTCAGAGTGCTCTGGGGATGGCGATCTGCGAGTTGATGACGCCGGAGGTGCTGGGGAGCCTCCATGAGGGCTGCCAGGTCATCGACTTCGACTGGCGCTACCTCTACGTCAACGACGCCCTGCTGCAGCACGCGGAGAAGACCCGTGAAGAGCTGATCGGGAACACGATGATGGAGTGCTACCCGGGCATCGACGAGACGCCGATGTTCGAGAGGCTCCGGCGCTCGATGCTGGATCGAGTCGAGTGCTCTCACTCGAGCCCGTTCGCTCGCTGCGACGGAAGCCGTGGCTGGTTCGAGCTGCGCTTCATTCCGGTTCCGCGCGGTGTCTGTGTGCTCTCGCTGGACGTCACCGCGACCAAGCGCGCCGCCGAGGAGCTGGAGCGCGTCCAGGGTCAGCTGAAGGAGGCGAGCCGCTATGAAATCGTCGGACGACAGGCGGGTGAGGTGGCTCACGACCTGATCAATCTGCTGTCCGTGATCGCGGGGCTCACCGATCTGATCGCGGCGGATTTGCCGGAGGGCGCTCTCAAGGCAGACATCGACGAGGTGCGGAGTACCGCGCTCAGCGCCGTGGAGCTCACGCGAAAGCTGTCCGTGCCTCGCACGGCGTTGGCCTCGGCGCGTGAAACGGACGAAGTCACG